>NZ_JBMPOR010000038.1:0-39925 GCF_049340265.1 Undibacterium sp. Di26W | reverse complement strand
CCTCGAAGGCGGCGTCCATACCATTTGTTTACGATCTGTCGCGAGCGAGCGTCAGCGGGGTGAAGAGCAGCGCAAAAAGCGGAATGTACTGAAGTACATGAGCATTTTGAGCAGCGCATGAGCCCCGCGTGGACTACGATTGCGCTCGCGCAGTAAGATCGTAAGCAGGTTCTAAATACCCCGGCATCACGGCCTTGGGCAAGACATCTGCATGTCCTCATCATGGAACATATTATATACGATTACGTATTACATTCAAACAGTTTTGATGCAAATTTTTAAAATTTAATGCGTTTCAGAATGACCCGAAGGGAGCACCCCAGTACCGGCAAGGCTGCCGCCGCCTGTGCTGCCCTGGCCGCACCAGCAATCACGCCACCAGATCGCAATAGCAAGCATTTATCTCATCAATACAAGCACTTGCATTCATCAATCACTGAATACATAAGGCCATCGAATGTCCTAGGTATTGCCAGAAGCATATTAAGAAAACACGGGTTTTTGCGCTTGCTTATGACAATTCGATCTAATCATGGCAATGCATTTAAAACCGATACGAAACAATTCAGTATTGACTTATATAATACGATTGCGTATAATTCTATTCATGGGGCAACAATCAGTATTTACTCTTCAGGAGGTATGCATGAGCACTCAAACCTATTTCGGCCAGCCAGCCACGTATTACGCCCAGCCAGTCATGGCCGGCAGCGCCAGCAGCATCAATGCGCAAAACCTCATTGATGCGTTTTCTGAATGCAGCATGGAACAATGCGAAAAAATGGCCACCCTGCTGGAACAGGGGCGCTTTGAAAACTTTGGCAGGATGATGGCGAAGGTCATGCAGGACTGGGCACAGTAATAGCAGTAGTAATAGCAGCAGTATTAGCGCCAACAAAACAAAACGCCTGCCTGGATTGCCAGGCAGGCTGGGCAATGAGGCATCACGCACACATCGCCCTGCAACTTACGCTGGCTGAATCGTTCTAGGCCGAGGAAGCGCACGCCGGGGTCAGCGCCCGGCAACTTCACTTCTGCACCAGCTTCCCACCCGCATGCCGCAACACCTCCAGCACCGTCGCCGGGTCACAGCCATAAATACCCGCACCCCAGGCAGCGTTTTGTTCTACGTGCCTTTATGATGTCGCTGTCACACTCTCAGGCACGGGTTTGCCACAAGACCCACATTTTTTATCTCTGTGTTGTGGCACGATGACGCCCAGCAAAAACAGGATGCCCAGCGCGGTCGCCATGGCACCCACGCTGCCGGCGGGTTCGAGTTGGGTAGAGCCGCAATGCGGGCAAGCGGCAGGCCTGGGCTCCCCTGCATCTGTGGCATCTGCGACATCCGTAGCGTCTGTAGTGTCAGCATCCATCTCATCTTGCAGGACTGCTTCAAACTCGCCACTGGCGAAGCGGGACAAGACGTCTTTCGCCATATCGGCATCTTTCAGCGGCACTTGCAGGCGCACGCCGCCCAGGGCCAGCGACCATTGCCAGTTGGCCCAGACATGGTGTTCGCTGGCCAGGCTGGCGGCGATGCCCTCTGATTCCAGCAGGCTACGCATGAGATGTGCATCCCAGGGGTTGAGATAGGTGGCGACGGTGGTCAGGTCTTGTGATGGCTGCATGCAAGGTCCGTGAAATGCGTTTTCGTTGAGCACGATTCAATGCATGAGGATACCGCATTTAATTTGGAGCACCCAGCAATTTTGTGCTTCTGCTACCTTAAAATGCTGCAGTCAGCCCCTGCCCTGCAGGCGATCACGATTGCGCGCAGGGACGGGTCTATGACGAAGCGGGCGGCCCCAGGTATTCGGGCGATATCTGATATACAGCAAACTATGTACTGGCTTTTAAGTCTGCTTTAAGATTTGTACCTTATCCTTGTAGCTTATCCTCATGTGATCACCCGCGTGGGTTGATGGTGGCAGGCAATAGGCACACCACTCCGCCACTTCTGTCATTTATATTTGCTTATTTTGAGCCCACTTATTTTTAGCCATCCACTGAAACCATCATGAATACGACAAGCCGCATCAGCCAGTCAGATACCTACGACAAACGCACCATCATCCTGCATTGGCTAAGTGCCTTGCTGGTGATGGTACTGTGGATAGCCGGACAAACCATCGATTTTTTCCCCACGGGCACGCCGCGCATCACGGTGCGCAGCCTGCATATCAGCTTTGGTGTGCTGCTGGCCGTGACCTTGTTTGTGCGTATCCTGTGGCGCCGGGGTGCTGGTAGCAAATTGCCGCCTGCTGATGCCGGTGCCCTGGGCAAGCTGGCCATAGGGGTGCATTATCTGTTGTATGCGTTGATGCTGGCGGTTGTGGTTATTGGTATTGCCGCTGTGTGGATACGTGGTGACAATTTGTTCAAGCTGTTCACCGTACCTGCCTTTGATCCGGCGAATAAAGCGTTGCGCCACAATGTTGTAGAACTGCACGGCTTGCTGGCCAATATCCTGTTGGGGCTGGCGGCTTTTCATGCGGCTGCGGCACTATGGCATGGTCTGGTAAAAAAAGATGGTGTGCTGCGCCGTATGCTGCCGACATAACGCATGACGCATAGAGAGAAATTTCTTATCACCTTCTCCCAAACTGTAAACAATAGCGTTATTTTCTCGAAGATTGAATCAGCTTTTTTCTTGATTTATTAATCTGCTCTATCACAGCAACTGTCGCAGGAAAATTTTTATTGGGCAGATCACCATGCCATATTTTATTAACGTCAAAATACCCTCCGCCCAAATAAAGGTAGCGTAAATTTGCCGCCACTCTTTCATCGTCTGGCCAGCCAAGATCTCTTGCTAATAAATTGTTATTTATCTTGCTCAACAATTGTTCTCTTGGCGGATAACCAGCTAATCGTACGAGTTTATCCAAGCTTTCCGGATTTGATTTCTGTGAAAAAGTACCAAATCTGCGCTCCATTATTAGTGCCGCCAAGCGTTCTCGTTTCAGTTCAACACCTTGCGCCAAAAGGTACAGCAGTACTTCGTCAGAAATTTCCTCTGGTAGAAAATCTGCCTCAAGTATTTGTTGTTGTTTTTCATTTCGCTGCTTCAAATCAATGCCCAGCGCTTCTAATTCTTTTAAGTCCTCAACACGGATATTTTCGGCATGATTTCGGGTATATTTCCACCATATGGGCTCAAGTCCTTCGCTGGCAATTCCACTTTTATACATACAATCAATATGCAGATCGTGTTCTTTTACATTTTTCAATGCTTCAAAATTGGAGTCTTTATAAAAGATATGACTTAAGAACTTAACCTGAAGTTCGGTACAGGCATTTTTTGAGTTGATTCCCTGTTTTTTTTCGTGGGCAATGATTGCTTCAACAATTAATGAAGCTAGCTTAGGGTCTCGGCTGGTATTGGTTTTCAAGCACATTAAAATGACAGAGCTAATTGTATTTGCATTTGGTATGCTATCTGCGTTTTTGAGCGACTCACTAGCCAGTGAGTAAATTGTTATTGCATACACCTTGAGCAAATAAACTTTTTTCAAAAGCGGTTCTGTTTAGCCCACTGACGGTATGATCGTCAACATAGGCGAGACGATATTGGCCAAGCCCTTGAAAGCCAACTAAAAGAATGAGAGAAGCCACAATATATTTGAATGTTCTGATCCCGGAATATCCCGTCCCAGACTTATCTTCTGAGTAGATGGGCTTAGGATGCCACTTCGTGATTAGTATGGCCAATATCCCATAACTAAAACAAGCCTCTACTAAGTGAAAAAAAACACTGTTTGAATTCAGTTCATTGGGATCGAAATATAATTTAAATGGTGGCAACCGGAGGAAATACCATAGTAAAGGGATGCTTACGAAAAATGAAAGTCCTCCCAGCAAAACAAGTGCGAAATTATCGACATCCTGCTTTTTTTCATCTTTCGCCAATTGCAGCCAGGCTGAAAATAGCACCCAGGTTGCCCATAGGCCAAAAGCGCCAAATATCGCAAAGAGAATTGAAAACACCATCATCAAGCTCCAAAAACCTGTTACCAGGCCCGTTATAAAAACGGCTGGTGCCAAGACTTCAGATTTGAATGTGTCAACGTCAGTTCTTGCGCTGGTGGGCAAAATCATGATGTAAACTTGGTAGACATGTCGTTTTCCTCTATCGGAATCAGTGCTAAATACTGCATCTTAATAGAATATGGTCCCGATCTGTCAGAACTGGAACAGTTGGTTTGATGTATTGAGGTGTTGGTAGTTTTCCATGTGTATCGTTTTATACATTCACACAGCTAATCCGGTGCGCGCGGCGCACCCTACCACACGTGTGAATTTTCTGGGTAGGGTGCGCCGTGCGCACCATTTTTTTTAAACCGGAATCACCTGCCCGCAGCTAATGTCCGCAACTAATTCTGACTAATCGACTGTATCCCCAACTCATCCAGATAACTGTCCAACTCCGCCGATGGCGCATGCAAAATCATGATATAGGGATACATCGACGTCTTCTTCTTGAACAGCAGCGTTGCATAGTGCCCGGTGATGCGCCAGTGTTTGATCGTGCGGGTCCAGGCCAGCACGGATGCCTTGTCGGTGATGCGGTAATACGCCACCACATCGTCACGAAAATCGTATTCGGCGCAAAAAGGCAAGGTTTTTCTGGCTTTGCGAAGCATATTGCCCGCCCTTTTTTTGGCGCTCCACGCCCACACCCTTGCGGTCATGGCTGCATGTCTTTCGATGATTTTCTTTTTATCCCAGAACAAAACACACAGGGCGGCAAAAAAAGGCATCAAGATCATGTCCAGCCTCACTGAATAGACTATCGATCCGCCCAGGTAAAAAGAAAGAAGAGAAAGGCCAAGCCCAAAAATACCCAGATACTTCAACGTCGACAGCAACCATGCATACAGCTTTGGCGGCAGTATCCGGTCGCGATAAGCCACAAAGCGTTCCAAAAAAATCGTCACCAGCTCTGCTTCCAGCGCATGCAAAAATTCCTCCGTCACTGGCGTCTGCAATAGCAGGCGACGGGGTGGCCGGCTGCTTTCAGTTGAGGTGCCTGATATGGGATTGTGCACGTCGGTCATAGAGGTCAATATTCCATTTTTGTGGATTGGCTATGTCAGATAAATGCTTGGGTAAGCAATCAAAAAACTGCCAGAAAATTTCATGGTACACCACCCCGTAGGGTACGCCGCGCGCACCGTTCTTTCAAACGCAAGGCAGCATTCGGTGCGCGCGGCGCACCCTACTCTGGGTATTGCTTATTTTTTTGACCCACCACGTTGGTGTTGCAATTGAGTTGATTGGGAAAAGATGGCATAAACGATGTATTGTTTTTCTCTCTTATAAATGGTCAGCACTTGCGCCAGACAAGCCCTTCAGAAACAGGGATAAGAGTCGCTCGACTTTCTCTGTGGTACCGTCGGTATAATTGTTTCGACCAGCCATATGTAAAATCAGTCTGTCCCGCAATTTCTCTTGTTCCAATATGGTGATCAGCTTTTGGCGGGTCATTTCGCTTGCGATACGTGCGACATCTTTGCCCAGCAATATGGCACCTGCAAGAACTGGATCGTAATCCACTTCGCCTAGTAAATCCGATTCGTATCCATAGATACGGTCTGCATTGCCAGCATCGGCGTAATTGTTCAGCAAAACATATAAGTCTTGCGCATCCTTAGCATTTTCCTGACCGCGTTCTTTCCAGGCAAATAGTTTAAGTAAAATCAACCCGGCGAGTGATACGACTCTGATACTTTTCCCCGGAGATAGTTCAACTTCTTCCGCTGCGGCATACGCTTCTTCGTAACCGCTGACATTCATCACGACTGTCATCTCTGGTGGCCAGGCAATCGTATGCGCTGAATTTTCAACGCCGCCGAACGGAATCAGGTCAATAGGGTAAGCATAGTTATGCGCGCCTGTACTGGGGTGAAATTCCAGTCTTTGCTTCATTTTTCCTGTTGAACTAAAGCCTTTTACCTTCAATAGGCCAGTTTTTAATTTGTCAAATTCTGACCAGTTTTTGACCGCGATAGCAAAGTCGATATCCAGTGTAGCGCGTTGGATTGCTATGCCATACACATGGGTCAGCAGAATATCTCTGGCAGTGGCCCCAACCACAAAATAGTGAATACCCAAATCGGTGGCGACACGGGCAAGGCTTTCCAGAATGGTGATCGTGGTGCTATCAAGTAGATTTTTAAGTTTGAGCTTAAGCATGGTCTACCCACATCTCGTTGATCAGGCGAGCTAATTCGATATTTCTGGGCTCCAGCGATGCCATCAAATCGGCGTACACAAGCATGGGTGGTGCGACATCAAGATGTTGATCTGAAGCTGAAGACGAAAAATTCCAGAACTTTTCACGAATTTCAATCGCACCTTCAGGATCAGGACGTAATCTGTGGGTTTTGATCAAATCATGTGTGAAAGATGGGATTTTCACCATATCTTTTTTTACTTTAGCGGACATGGGAAATACCTTCACATCATCATTGACGTATAAGGTCTGGGTCACAGGTCTCAGATAATTTGTCAGTTTTTTTGCTGCGACTTCGCCGCCCCAGACGGCGTCGATGCCATCCAGATTGACTGTCTGCCACCAATTGCTGTCTGCGCAGCTAAAACGGCGTGAGCGCAATTTGGGAAGCAATATAGAAGGGAAGAGCGTTACCCATTCTTCCAACAGCAATGTGTAGTGTACGAATTGTCGATTTTTTGGGGATTGTGGATTCAGCAGGTGACCGCGCTTGATCAGGTATTGAAACGCATCTCCGACCATGCTCAAGGGGATCTTGGCTTGTTTGGCGATATCCCTGAAACTCATGTGTAATATTTCTGGCTGACAAAGCACGGCAAACACCATCTTCATAACAGTGGGGTTCATTTTCCCAATGTCAGCACCTGTCCAGATTTTGACATCCCCAGATTTCAAGCCTTTGACAAAGACATATAAACCAGCATCATGCAAATACGCATTGCCCGCTGTATCCAGAAAAGCTAATTCAACAGAGCGACAATACTCGGCCATCTCAGCGCTGAGGTAAGGCGCAATCAATAAACCCTTCAGCCCCTTATGTCCAGATTTGTTAAATTGTTCTTTGACCTGGGCTATCGTTATTTTGCGATCAAGCAGGCGCTTGCATTCAACCTGGTATTGGTAAGGTTTGCCTTGAACATGCAATTCAATGACGGCATCGTATCCGCGATCGGCACTGGTGGGGATGTCGGTATGAAGAATGTTTCCCCGTATTCCGGTCTGGGCTTCCAGCGCAGAAAGCGCTGCCTGTATCAGCTCCGCTTCGTCATAGCTTAGTTCAGCAATTGAAGACATGGGTGTCCAATGTTCGTTAATTTCAAATATTCACGTAACGCGAACAATTTAATATTACGAACATTTCTGAATTTGTTCAATATTTATTTTGTTCGCGTAACGCGAACATTTCAATAAATCGAACAACAATTTCACAATAGCGCTTAGAAAATTATCAAAAAAACCAA
This sequence comes from Undibacterium sp. Di26W, assembly GCF_049340265.1. NCBI lineage: Bacteria > Pseudomonadati > Pseudomonadota > Betaproteobacteria > Burkholderiales > Oxalobacteraceae > Undibacterium > Undibacterium sp. Di26W. The sequence continues at coordinate 32,446 of NZ_JBMPOR010000038.1, read as the reverse complement.
ATTAAAGAACACGAAAAATAGTGTAAGCGATTGATAATAAAGGTTTTTATTTATTTTTTACCATTTCACCACTTCTTTCCGAGGCGCATATCTTAAAGAATTTTTAAAAAATCTATTTGCATTCGCTCAAAGATAGCAATGACAAAATAATAACAATCTTAAATCCACACATCCAGCGCACTCGTCCTGTCACCACCCTCGTCACCCGTGTTCACTACGCCTCGCGGCTCGATGAGCAAGAGTTTGACTTCATGTTCGGCATAGGGTTTGTGTTCAATGCCTTTGGGGACGACGAACATTTCACCTTGTGATATCAGTACGTGGCCGTCACTAAAGTCGATGCGTAGCTGCCCTTCCAGGACGATGAAGCTTTCGTCGGTATCGGCATGGTCGTGCCAGATGAAATCGCCCTGCAGGCGGGCGACTTTGAACTGGTAGTCGTTCATTTCGGCGATGACTTTTTGCGACCATTGTTCGCTGAACAGGCTGAATTTATTGGCGAAGTTGATGCTCTGGTAGTGCTTTGCCCGGGTGTCTGGCTGGGTAGGCATGGTGACTTATCCTTTGGTGGAATGAACAAGCGCCCAGCATAGGCAAAGTCAGACAGCAAATATTGTACGATTGTGCGTAGCACGTATTGCACTATCTTTTGACGTTCGTCCCATGCATTTTCAGCCAGTGCAGCGGCGTCAGGCCAAAGGTTTTGCTGAAGTGCTTTGTCATATGGCTTTGGTCAGTAAAGCCGGCGGCCAGTGCGGCATTCACCAGAGAATAACCCCGCATCAGCAAGCTTTTGACCAGGTCCAGGCGGCGCATGGTCAGGTAGCGATAGGGGCTGGTGCCGAACAGCAGACGAAAATCGCGAGACAGGCTCCAGCGGTCGCGGCCACTGTGTTCTGCCAGTTCTTCGAGGGTGATGTTATGAGTGAAGTTATCGGTGATGGCGGTGTGGATGTATTCACGCGCCCTTTCTGCTGCCAGGTAATCAAAACGCTGGCTGCCTGCGGAGTCACCTGCGAGCTTACCTGATATGGCATGCATGGCATGGGCCAGGTCGAACAGGGCATCTTGTTCTTCCAGTGCATCCATGGGGCTGTCCATACGTTGCAGCAAGGCCAGGGTGGCTGCGTGCAGGCGCGGGTTTGCCGAGATACCCTCTTTCACAAAGGGCAAGGGCTGGCCACCAAGGATTTGTTGTATCAGTGCTGGTTCAACATACATCATGCGGTAGTGAAAACCATCACCCGTGCCGGCCTGCCCGTCATGCGCTTCGTCTGGGTGCAAGACGATGGTGCCACCTGGCAAGCTGTGTCGTTCACTACCCCGATAGGCAAAGCTTTGCACGCCAGACAGGGTGGTGCCTATCGCATAGGTATCGTGCCTGTGCATGGCGTAGGCATTGCCGGCGAAATAGGCTTCGATACGTTCCAGCCGGTTGGAGTTGGTGCCTGGGGCGTGATGTATCCAGTCTTTATGATGTTTGCTCATGGCCTTGGTTGCTACGCGCTTGCTGTTTTGATGAACCTGTAGTCATTTCCAATTTACCTTATATGCCGATATTAAGCTTTTACGAACTCTTGTGGTACACCGCGCGCGCCGCTGCCATGCATATAAAAGAACAGTGCGCACGGCGCACCCTGCCAGAGCCTGCCCCTCTTAAAACGGCAGTTGCTCATGCGGGGTGACCTGGATTTGCCCCATGCAACTCCATACCCAGTTGTGGTGCTGGATGATGGTGGGTGCGTCCAGGTGCGGGCGCTGGCCGGTGGTATGGGCATCGGCTATTACCACGGTCTTGATGCCCAGTGCTGCGGCCTGGCGGACATTGGTGTCGATGCAGAATTCTGTGGCATAGCCGCACACAAATACTTCAGTGATGCCACGCTCTGCCAACGCTGCCTGAAAGCGGCTTTGCTGGAAGGCGCTGCTATGCTGTTTGGCGCTGACAAAGTCGCCAGGCTGCGGTGCAATCGCTGGCGGGAACTGCCATGTGGCACTGTCTTTTTCCCATGGACTATCGGCTTCATCATGCTGCACATATACCACCGGCATGCCAGCCTGGCGTGCCCTGCTGATCAGGTTGTTGATGCGTACCAGCACCAGGTCGGCCTGATAGGCTGGCGGGTCGGTGAAGATGGCATTTTGAAAATCGATGACGAGCAAGGCGGAGGACATGTGTTTCTCCAAAAATAGGGGACTTGTTTATGTCGATGCAGATGCAAAAACAGATGCGGAATTCAATGCAGTATACCGCGTCAATGCATCATGTGTTGGACGACGGTTTTGCTCCATTGCCTGCACTATTACTGCGGCACAGGATCGCCAGGCCGCCATCACACATCAGCCTTTATGACGCAAGACATCCACCAGCAATGCAAAAGCGGGTGAAGCCTGGCGGCGGCTGGGGTAGTACAGGTGATAACCCTGGAAGCTGGGGGCCCAGTCTTCCAGCACGCGCCGCAAATGGCCGTCGCGCACAGGCTGCGCGACCATATCTTCTGGCAAACAGGCGAGACCAAAGCCGGTCAGTGCGGCACGCAAAATCGGTGTGCTGCTGTTGAACACCAACTGCCCTTCCACCCGCACATTGAGTTCATGGCCGTTACGTTCAAATTCCCATGCATACAGACCGCCATAGGTGGCCAGGCGCAGGTTGATGCAACTGTGGGTGGCCAGCTCTTGCGGAGTTTTCGGTGGCGCATGTCTGGCGAAATAAGTGGGCGACGCCACAACGGCCATGCGCAGGTCGGGGGCGATCCTGACGGCGATCATGTCCTTGGCGACTTGTTCTCCCAGACGCACCCCGGCATCAAAGCGGTCCGCCACGATGTCGGTCAGGCCGTAGTTGATATTGATTTCTACCTTGATGTCTGGATAGTCGGGCAAAAAAGTCGCCAGCCGTGGCCACAAAACAGTGTTGGCAGCATGCTCGGCTGCTGAAATGCGGATGGTGCCGGCGGGCTTGTCACGCAGCTCGCTCAGCGCAGCCAGTTCAAATTCAATTTCTTCAAAACGCGGGGCCACGGTCTTCAGCAACCTGTCCCCGGCATCGGTGGGCGACAGGCTGCGTGTGGTACGCGTCAGTAAACGTACGCCCAGCCGCGTTTCCAGCCCGCGTATGGTGTGGCTCAAGGCCGATTGCGATACTCCAAGCTGGGCAGCAGCCCGGGTAAAACTACCCTCACGGGCAACGGTGATAAAGGCAAGCAGGTCATTGAAGTTTTCTTTTTTCATTCATGGACCTCTTTCGTAAGACACTACCAATGCAGGGCAAAGTGATCGAACAGTGCCAGGGTAGGAGCATGCAGGCGCGGGTCTGCCGAGACGCCACTTTTTACTAAAACAACAAATCAGCAGCAGTAATGTTGCCCGTCGCACCAGTCAGTTTGACGATGATGTCCAGGGGGTTAACCGTTGTGCCGGTGATATGTTCATACACATACTTCCCGGCGGCGGCACCGGACGCAATGTTGACGATAAATGCACTGCCGATTGCCATGGAACCTGTGCTGCTGGCCAGGTTGCTGGCCAGGTTGCTAAAATCTGAAGCGGCTATGTTGATCGTGCCCATTGACGACGCCTTCAAGCCGGTGTGCAATACATCAGCACCGCTGGCTTTGAAGTTATTAATGGTCACCAGGCCAATATCCAGATAACGCAGATTGGAAGCGCCCACGCTAATCTGGTCGATGCCACCACCACTGATGGCGAGGTTGAAGGTCTCCAGGGCAGCATAGCCAGTAACGGTAAGGTTGCCGCTGGTTGCAGCATTCACGGTCAGATTGCCGCTACCACTCAGATACAGCGAGGCGTTCACACCTGCAACTGCATTGACGGTCGTGGTCTGGTGACCAGCTGTACTTAATGCCAGTATGCCGCTACCGCTCAGGTTAACTGTCACAATACCATTACCCACGGTTTCATAAAAGGCAGCAGCATAGCTGCCGGTCGTATTGACTGTCATTGTGCCATTCGCCACACCAAATTGAGAAATACCGCTGTCATAATATTGACCAAGATTAGTGATCGTGAAATTGCCCGTACCGGCCACGAGATACATGCTTTTGTAAAAAGTATCTACGGTCGTTGGAACTGAACTGGTGATTGACAGGGTCGAACCGGAACCCAGCACTTTCAATGACCCGGCTGTACCGGTCGCATTGATTGTTGCTGACAAGAAGGGATTGACGACATAATCAGCCGTGCCTTTCAGGTTTAAGGTCTGGTTTGACTGCCATGGTCGAACGGCGATTTGTTTGTTTGTCTGACTGGTCAGCGTGATGTTTGCTCCAGATATGTCGACACTGAGATTGACGTTTGGACTCAAGGTCAGGTCTACTGAATCATTCAGGCGAATCTTGTTGATATTGCGTGTTTGTGCCGGGTCCAAGGTCGCTGTACCCTCACCAGAAATCATCAGTGAATTGTCCTGGCCCACAGCATTATTGAGGTTAATTGATGCGCCCGAAAGATAGGCAATCTTGGTAAAAATGGCGACACTGCCGCTACTGGCAGTGACCTGATTGACTGACTGGTTAGGGCCATTCAGGGTAACCGACCGATAGCCGGATGTCTGGTAAAGATTGGCGGTCTGTTTAACCGTCCCCAGATATAAGCCCCCCTCCGCGGCAGTACCATAGTCATTGATGGTGGTGAACTGATTCAGGAATGCGCTACCGATACTGTACATATCCCCGCTCTGTTGCAAATTCAGGGTGGGGACGCCACTTACCCGCGCCAGATGTTCCTTACCGGTGATCGGGGTAATGAGGTTCAATACATCATTGCCACCGTTGCCAACGATGGATGTTCCAGACGTCAACAGCGCCGTATCTGTGGCTCTAAAGATGTCATCACCTGCTGTGCCCAGCGTCGTCTGATCTGCACTGGCCAACAACGTAACCTCAGGCAGTTTGGTCATGGCGGCGAAAGTAGCTTCCAATGTCGCGCTGGCCGATTCACCAGAGCTGGCGTCCACCACGCCTGCCAGCCAAGCCTTGGCGATGCCAAAAGCATTGTTGCTGTTCTCGCGGGTGTAAGCTGTTTGTAGCGATGCGTTAATGGCCATCTTGTTGGTGAAGCTGCTGGCGGCAGAATATTTGGCTGCCACGGAAGCCGCGTCCGAACCGGTAGCGCCACCCAGGATAGCGATGGCGACCTGTCCGACTGTAAAAGTACGGTTGTCGATCTGCGCAACCCAATAGGCCAGACCATCTATGTCGGCATTGTGGTTGAACAGGTTTTTATAAAGGGTATTGACGGTTTGCGCCGTCGTCAGATCAGCAAATGCATTGGCATATTCCGGCTGCTGGGAAAATAACTGGGCAATTTGCACTGCTGTATAGTTCGCCTGGGCACCCGATGTCCAATAAGCCAAACCTGCCACGTCTGCTGGACGTTTGAAGTAAGCGATGTAGAGGTTTTGGATATCGGTGTTGCTTGCCATTGTCGTAGCCTTTGGGATCTAAATACTGTCATTTTTTAAGAGTGCGATAGTAGCATGCAAATTCAGATCAGATCTCTTCACGCCTTTCAGAAGACAGACTTACGCCTGCAAATCGAATGCAAACACGGGACCTATAGAACCTGTCAGTTTGACGATGATATCGCCAGCGCCAACAGTGGTACCAGCCATGTGTTCATATACATACGTCCCGGCGGCGCTCCCTCCAGCGACGTTGACCAGGAATGCCTTGTGGTCATTATTAGTGAGTGCACCAGTGCCACTGGCGATGTTGACCGCCAGACTGTTGAAGTCAGACGCGGCAATGTTGATAATCCCCATGGAAGACGCACTGGCACCAGTATGCAGCACGTGCCTACCGCCAGCGTATTTGAAATTGTCGATGGTAATGAGTTTGGTAGCAATATCGCCCAGGGTAGAGCCAGTCACAGAGATGCTGTCCACACCGTAGCCATAGGTGGACAGATTAACGGTCACCAGCCCGGCACCACCGGCAAGAGTGAATTTTTGTACCGATACTGCGTCTATAACGACATTGCCATTACCTGAAAGCACAACAGTGTCGCTTACAAAATCCAGCAACTTGATTTCTGAGGAATGGGTTGCGGTCGTGTTCAGGGTGAGCGAATGAGAGCCGGACATATAAATAACCACGTCACCATCACCTGTGGTTTCAGTGATGGTGGTGTCTCCATTTCCTAAATCGAGCATGATAGCGGTAGCTGGACCTATGGTCAGGTTTTCTGCGCCAGACAGCGTAACCCAGGAAAAATTTTTCAATTGCGCTGCACTCAGGGTTGCTGTCCCGGCATCAGAAATATACAATTTATTGCCGAAAGGGCCCATGGCTCTGTCAACCTTAGTACTCACTCTGGCATGATCGAGATCAAAAATAGCACCAGCAAGGTTGGCATGGGTCGTACCGATGCCGACATAAGCACTACTCTTCGATAACTGTCTGACCACCTGATTTGGCGCCCCCAAGGTCACGCTCGCGCTATCGGGACTGTACAGGTTGAGAGTCTGTGCAACGTTACCCAAACGAATGGACTCGAACGCTTTATAGTCGTTAATGATACTGAACTGGTTCAAGAACGGGTCAGTGACACTCAGAACTGATTCTCCACCTAATAAATTCAATGTTGAAACGCCTGTCACGATCGTTGGGTGAACCACATTGTTGAGGTAAGAGCTGACGTTCAATATATCCGCGCCACCATTGCCCTTGATCGAAGTACCACTCGTCAATAGGGTCTCGTTGCCTACCCAAAAGGTGTCGTTGCCAGTTGTCCCCAGGTTTGCCATGCCGGGCTTGACGTTGAATGAAGTCGTAGGATCAGGCATGGCCGAAAAGATGACATCTATTTTAGCCGCTGCGGCCACGCCGGAAGCGGTATTGGTAACGCCTGCCAGCCAGGTTTTCGTGAGATCAAAAGCGTTGCCGTTGGTTTGGCTGTATGCCGCTTGCAAGGAAGTGTTTACCGCCATTTTGCTGGTAAAACTGTTGGCAGCAGCGAGCTTGGCAGCAACACTGATAGCATCTGTGTCGATAGCGCCAGCCAGGATAGCGATGGCGACCTGACCTATAGTAAATGTGCCATTGTCCATTTGTCCTATCCAGTAAGTAAGCCCACCCGGATCGGCGTCGTGACCAAACAGGTTGCGATATAGCGCATTGACTGTCTGTTTCGTCGAAAGACCCGAAAAAATGCTGGCATATTCGACCTGCTTCGAAAACAATTGGGCAATTTGCACTGGCGTAAAGTTCACCTGATTGCCGGAGGTCCAGTACGCTAGACCAGCGACATCGGCAGGACGGTTGAAATAGGCGATGTAAAGATTTTGGATATCGTTGGCGCTAGCCATTAAGACCTCTTGCTGATAAAAAATGTAAAAGGAAAGTTGAATATTTTCTTGTTAACGCTGACGGATGCCTTGTTCCTTTGTGCAGTGGTTTGCAAACGCATTTCATTCGATGAAAAATTTTCGTTTGGGCTGGACGTGATGATTGCAATGGTAGCTACGATCAGTTTCATATTTTTCGGATGTCAACAATCAGTGTGTTGGAACGAATAGGTGGGTGCGCGCGGCGCCCAGGTTTTGCGGCAGGTAAAACATCGGTGCGCGTGGCGCACCCTACCGGTTGGCTACTGCACTGCCGCATCGATCTATCTGCATCACCCAGGCACATCCACTTCATTGCCAGCAAAATACGAAGCGTCACTGCCTAATCCTGCCAGGCTGATGTCGTGGGCGTGGGGGTTATTGAAATCGAGTTTGAGGTGATAATTTTTGCTGGCATCGACTGCCAGTACGGCCACCAGTGGGCGGGACTTGCCTTCTTTTTCGAGCTCGTCAAACAGGCTCAGCATCAGCGGGCCCAGCAGGTCGGTGTAGTCGGCGCTGGCATGTTGCGGGTTTAACTGCCGGCCTTTGCGGCTGATGAACTGGAAATGGTTCTGCGTGTTGCCAGCGGCCTGGAAGCGGCATAGCACCTGATCCCATTCCTGTCTGGAGGCTGTCATCAGGGCGAGCAATACCTTGGCCATGACGACAGTAATTTCATTCTTGCGGGACATCCCTGTTTCCTTATTCTATTTCACCCGTTGTACGGGCTGGCTTACGTTGGCAAGCGCTCTCATGTCCCATGCTTTTGTGATGCAATCTGTTCGACAGAAACCGCGTGATATTGTTCCAGCAAATAAGCATGAATAATGCCAGAACAAGGTCGCGCCAGCTTCCAGCCCTGTATTTTATCCTAAGCCCGCCTTGTTGACCGGGGGAAACATTACTGCGCGCCCCCTGCATCATCAACTCAGCCCTCAGCTCAGCCAGATATCACTTTCAGGATTGGGGTATTTCGCCAGGATGAAATCAACAAAGCTGCGCACCTTGGCAGACAGCAGGCGGCGGCTGGGGTAGACCATGGAAATCGATACCCGGCCAAAACACTGATCCGGAAACAGCCTGACCAGGCGGCCGCTGACGACGTCATCGGTCAACTGGAATGAGGTGCGCAGGGCCAGGCCCATGCCGGCCAGGGCACAGACGCGCAGCACATCGGCATTATTGGAAATGACGGTGCTATGGATGGGAATGTGCTTGCCCAGCTCAGGCCCATCGCAAGAATTGCGCACCATCCAGTTATCACGCATAAACTCATAGCTGAAATTCAGGCAGCGATGCTGGGAAATTTCTTCCGGCGTTTTAGGCGTGCCGTGCTTCTTCAGATAGTCGGGCGAAGCACACAGCACCACTTCAGAGGTGGCCAGCTTGCGCGAAATCATGTTGCCATCGATTTTTTGCAGATCGAGAAAGAAGCCGACATCGATCCCTTCTTCCACCAGGTCCACATGGTGGTCGGTGATTTTGATGTCCAGCACCACATCCGGAAACTCTTGCGCATATTGCGGCAACAGCGGTGCCAGTTGCGCTTTGCCGAAATGTGGGACAGAATAAATACGCAAGGTGCCGCTGGGTTTTTTGGCCGAGTACGAGGCCACGGCATCGGCATCATCAATGTCGGCCAATATCTGGCGTACCCGTTCCAGGTAGATCTGCCCGGTTTCTGTCAGCGACAATTTACGGGTGGAACGGTTCAGCAAGCGCGTGCCCAGATGGCCTTCCAGGTCAGCGACATAGCGGGTCACCACGGCATTCGACATCTCTAATGCCTGTGCCGCCTTGGCGAAATTACCCAATTCCACGACCTTGGAAAAAAGTCGCATTGATTGCAGCCTGTCCATTTTTCAAGCCCCTTATTGTTTCGGATTTCACAATAGTATATTCCTAATTTACTACTTTATTGTTGAAACCGGAAAGCCTACACTGCATTCATCGGTGAAGGATTACTACAAAACAATTTTTCACCGTGCCGCAATCGACAGACTTTTTTCAGTTGCCGCCGGAAGTGAACTGTTTTTTGCACTTCATGACGGCAATGTGACAGGACTTACGCAAGCAAGTCCCATTTAAACAAGTAGAGGCCCTTGCAAGATGAAACTGACGTGACTATCCCGTCGGGTCGGGTTCATCTTGCAGCGGACCTCGGGTCAGATAGAAAGCGGTTTCTCTTACATTTTTATACGATAGGAAATCATCATGAATGCGAAACAAGTCTTTTTGGCCACCAGCGCTTTTTTCCTGACCAGCTCTGCCGTCTTTGCTGCCGACACTGCTACGCCAGCCCCAAAAACCCGTGCCGAAGTGGTAGCTGAACTGGTACAAGCCCGTGCCAACGGCGAAGAACTGGGCAGCGAAGGTTTTGCCTGGTACCCAGCACAAAAAGCTGCCCTGGTAAAAGCCAACACAGAAACCAGGCTGGCCGCTGAAAAAGCCGCTGCTGAATCCAAAGTTGCTGGCACTACCCAAAAAGCACAGCAAAACTAAGAACCTATTTACGATCTTACTGCGCGGGCGTGATCGGGGCTCATGCGCTGCTCAAAATGCTCATGGTCTAATGTACATTCCGCTTTTTGCGCTGCGTTTTTGTTACCCTTACTCCCGCTGACGCTCGCTCGCTACAGATCGTAAACAGGTTCTAAGTTCAGCAACTAATCAGCCGTACCCAAACGCGGGGAAGATAGCGGGCAGCAATGCCCCTGTCTTCCCCGTTTTGTTTTCTTAACCAGAGCGTAGATACGATTAGTGGAGCGTAATCGTACGCATGTCTATCACGGCATGCTGCCTTCAACAACTGATTGACTGAAGAAAATACAAAACAGTGAATTTCCTCCTGTTGGATAGAAGACAGGGAAATGGGAAGCTTCTTCGTCATTGCCAGGCTCAACATACGTGCGATTACGCTCCGCTAATCTCACCTACGTACTCTCATAGTCGCCTGCCTGTACTCTTCCGCTTATCCACAAAGATCAACCGTTTGTCCGCCGGGTTTGCCATGCCCTTTGCTAATCAGCTACTATCCCGTTGAATGATCGTTGCCGGCCAAAAACAGGTCAAAAACGGGTCAAAAACAAGCCAGAATCAATTTTGGACATCATTATTCCGTTGCTCATCCCAAAGGAAGCCTTCATGCACAACCAGGTACAGAGCAGCAAATCTTTAACCTCGAATTCAGTAGCGATTGCCCGCTTGCTCAGCATCAGTGTCCTTTTATATGGCGCATTGCGTATTGCGCGTGCCTGGATATCCCCCAATAGCGCAGGCAGTGAGATGATGGGTGTGCTGGTGTTCAGCTGTGCTGCCGGTCTGGGTTTGTGGGCGAACACGTACGACAGCGCCCTGCCAAAGCGCATGTTTGTCATGTTCTTCAATGCATTCTGCTTGCTGACATTGCTGTCACACCTAAGGCCAGGCGGCAGGCCTATAGACCCGATTCCATTGTGGCAGGTCATCTGGTTTGGCCTCACCTTCGGCATGAATATCTATGTTCTCGCCAGAGGAAAAATATTGCATGCCGAGCCAATGCAATTTGCAGACGAAGAGCCGGATGCAGATGCAAACAACAACCCCACACCACAGTCAACGCCCGCCGCCGGCATTACCAGTACAACCCGCGACCATCATTTCGCCATGACGCGCATGGTGCTGCAAGCTCTTTTGCGCAGTGAACATGCGGCCCCTTTTGTCAATGGCCTGAAAAGCAAAGGGCGCACCCTGTTCGCCAGTGTATGGGACGATTATGGAAAAAAATCGATCAAGGACCCGGCGCACATCATCCCCAGTGAAGACATTGAAGTCTATGTCGACAAGACGGCCTCCGGCAAAGAAATCATCACCATCAAAATGCCACCACCGGTTGCCAGGAATGAGACTTTCTTTGTCGCCATCGTCGCTGATGATGAGTCTGGCAGTTTCTATACCTACAGCCTTGAACTCAGTGTCATGCCCAATACCGGCAAAGTGTTTACGATGCTGACCGGCATCCGTAATGGCAATCGCGCCAACTTTGGCATAGGGCCAACGCCGGATAAAAACGCCTTTGTGGCTGCGATATCGAGCATGCTGGAGACGCCGAAAGAGCCAAGCACCATGATGCAGATGCCGACATTGCTCGCCACTGCTAATATGCAGGCCTGAATCAAGGTATTTGCCAGGGGTTGATGCTGCGTGCCTGCACATCCAGGTCCACCACGAAATCGCTCGCTGCATCCTTGCTGGCGGCATCACGTGAACGCAGTTGCCCGGTGATTTTGACAGGGAAGCCTAAAAAAGCTTGCGGATGCAGGCCAAGGGTACGCCCATAACCCCGCGTCAATGCCAGCCGTACGGCCGATGCCGATGCAGGAATATCGGCCACGGTGATCTCGTATTGATCGACATGCGCAAAGCGCCGCGTGAAGATCAACACCAGCCGCGCCACCACCGTATACCGCAATTCGACTCGATAACGGCGGGCGGTATAGCCATTCCAGTTCGCCACCGGCTCAGGCGGGCTGATACTGATCTGTACATCTTCCATGCTGCCCACCAGCGGGTCGAACAAACCGCCCTTTTCGGGTAACAATGGGGTGTTGATGTCGGCATGACTGTCAGCGGACCAGGGCTCGAAACGCGTATGGGCACCGTCATCGTCAGACACTTCGCTAACCTGCCCTCTGGACAGATTCATCAGGCGAAAGTGCATGCCATCGATCTCGGTCACATAGCGCCCCTGGCCATTGCGCTCTGGCTTGCCCGGCTGGTGGCTCTGGCTGCGTTGTTCAAATTCTATACGCACACCTGCATGCGCAGGCAGCGTCATGAAACACAGTGGTATCAGCAGCAGGCATTTTTTGAGGCGGGCTGTGTTTAGCTTATTCAGCTTATTGTGGGCTAGTTGGTAATGCGGCATGATGATCCTCCAGGTGATAAGTCGTGTTGGCGCAGCATGCAGAAGCTGGCGGCGACTGTCCACCCGGAGGTAAAAAGTAGCAGCATTCATGCAAAAAAGTTGCAGGATATGTTGCTTGGAGATTTCCGTGAATTTACAAATGAATTACAGCTTGAATTACAGCTTGAATTCAGCCTTCAACTGACGCTCAATATTCTTGCCGTGTTCTTTGCCAAACTGGGCATCGATGGCGCTGAGCATGGTGCGAGCATAGCCCATCAAATACGCTTTGGCATCATGTGCATCGCCAGGCTGTATCAGTTCCAGCTCGATACCATCCTTGTTCAGCAATTGCGCCAGCCTGGTGCTGACTTCGGCTGGCAGGCTGTCTTTGTACATGGATACCACATAGCGTTTTTTGGCAATGTCCTGCTGGGCTGCCTGCATCCACTGCTTGGTTTTTTCATCCGGCACCAAGGATTCCCGGCTTTGCCCCAGCTCTTTTTCAGTCGGGATAGCGGCCAGGTCCAGCTTGGTGATGGTGCAGGCTGGTTTGTCCAGGGTCAGGACGATGCCGCTGCCCAGTTCATCCACACGGTCAGCACCGCCTTTGGGGCCATAGCCCTGTTGGGATTGGCTGCCGCCCCAGGTCGATGTCAAATAACGTGGCGCTGCGCCAGAATAATCATACAGGCTGATCTTGACCAGTTCCGTCGTCTGCGTCACGCTGCGCTGGAAATCGCGTTCATAAATTTCCCTCGCGCCCTGCTCGGTTTTGACACCCAGCACAAAACCATTTGGCAGGGTCAGCTTGTGGACCTGGCTGGAATTGCCTTCCCACTGCGCCAGTTCATTGCCGCCATACGTCAGGCTGACTTTTTGCACACCGGGGCAAAGTTCAGCCTGGGCCGTACCACTGATGGCAAACAAGGCAACTACGGCACCCGCTACGTGATTCAATCTGGACAAAGTCATTACGCCTACTCCCCAAGTGTTGTACTACAACGTGACCATCAAAAAAGTTTCATCCAAAGCCATCCAAAGTCCATAACATTTTAATCACTCTGTAAGAAAAAGCAAATATGATGGCAAGTTTGCCACCCTTCGCTTGTCGATCTGGCTTGTATGCACTATCTTGAAATCCTGTGCATCTGACCGTATCAGTGACAGCAGCGATTTTGGCTGGCATCGTCAACAAAAAATTCAAGCAAGGATGATGTATGCAATACGACCCCAGCGAAACCGCGCTGTTTCACCCGGAACAGCAACCTGCACTGCTGAGCAAAGATAAAAAGTGGACCAGTCACGCCACCTGCGCCGAACTGTCACGACTGGCCTACTGGCGCTTTGAACAGGGTGGCCAGCCTTTGGCAGCGCTGGAAAATAGCCTGGCCAATGCGCAGATGGACAAGCTGCAATTTTTTAAAAATGCAGACAGCGGCAGCCAGGCATTTGCCGTCAGCAGTGCCGACGGCAATACCAGTTACCTCAGCTTCAGAGGCACGCAGACCGACGACATCACAGACCAGATCGCCGATATCCGCTTCACCTCTGCCGAGTGGAGGGGCCGTGGCACCGTGCATTCCGGTTTTCTGGCAGCGTTTCAAAGTATAGAAAAAGAACTCGATGCATGGTTCAGACGCTGCGAAGCCAATACCGTCTGGATATGTGGCCACAGCCTGGGCGCAGCACTGGCAACCCTGGCCGCTGCCAAATACCCGGGCACACGGCTGGTCAATTTCGGTTCACCCTGTGTCGGCAATGCCCAATTTGCCGCCAGCTTTACCGGGCGCGAGGTAGCACGCTACGTCAACTGCGCCGATTTGGTCACCAAACTGCCACCAGAATCAGCTTGTTATCAGCACCTGGAAGGCCTGCGCTACATAGACCGCAACGGCGTCATGCCGCCCGGCATGGGCAGCACAGAGATGGAAGCCGACCAGCAAGTCGCCACCACCGCTTACGCGCTGGAACGCGCCAGCACCCCAGGCAATGTGCCGTTTCGCCACCTGGCAGACCATGCCCCGATCAATTATGTGCGGGCATTATTGGGCGAGTTATAGTCCTGTCACGGCAGCGCATAATCAAAGCTGTAATGATGCTGCCCGTTGCTGATATCTATCGCCAGCTTGCCGCTGAGCCCGATCAGTTCATCCGTGCCAGAATCCGGCACCACCTGCACTGTCAGCGACGGCATGCCACGGCTCATGACGCCGGTATGCATCAGCACAAAGCTGCCCTTCTTCCCTTGCAGCGTTCCCGTCACACGCTCCATCGCCACATAACCGGCAGAACCCTTGGTCGCCGTCCCCGCCGCCAGCATCTCCCCCAGGCTATGCGCTTCCAGCTCGCCAACAAAATGTTTATCAAACGTCTGGCGACCCAAAGCCGCCTCCGCAATCTCGCTGGCAGCAGGCTGCGGTGTCATCTTGATGGTAAAAGTTCCGGTGGCTTGGGGCATGGTCATCTCCGTGATATAAAAATAAAAGACGCTCTTTGGCATCTGACAATCCTACATCAAACTATACCGGGTTATCCAGCTAAAACCCTTCCCACCACCGCACAAATCTCATCCACATCCCCCAGCGTCAAGCCCACATGCAAAGGTAGCGTGACGGTTTCGCGGGCGATGCGTTCGGCGTTGGGGAACATGCCTTCGTGGTAACCGAAGCGCTTGGCAACGGTGGTCAGGTGACAGACTTCGTAGGAAAGACCTGTGCCTATGCCGGCATCGTTCAAGGCATGGCGAAAGCTGGCACGGGTGTGACCGAATTGTTCATACGGGATGAGTACGCAAAACATATTCCAGGTTTGGTCGGCTTGCCCGGTCTGCCCATGCGGTGGCAGCACGACGCCCGGCAGTTGGGGGAAGCGTTCAAAATAACGGTCGGCCAGCACCTGGCGCTGCGCCATGAAGTCATCAAACTGGGCCAGTTGGTGCAGGCCAAGCACGGCGGATACATCCGACATGTTGAACTTGCCGCTGGCTTCGACCACATCACGGCTCTGGTCTGGCAATTTGCTGATGCCATGAAAGCGCAGAACATCCACGCGTTGCGCTTCAGCTTCATTGTTGACGACAATGGCCCCGCCTTCTATCGTCGTCATGTTTTTGTTGGGATGAAAACTGAAGATGGCAATATCACCAAATGCCCCCACGGGTTTGCCTTGCCATTTGGAACCCTGCACCAGAGCGGCATCTTCAATCACACGCAACTGGTATTTTTTAGCCAGCGCATACAGAGCATCCATATCCCCCAGCGCACCGGGGAAATGGGTAGGCATGATAGCTTTGGTACGGTGCGTAATCGCCGCCTCTACCTGCGCCAGGTCAATCGCACGCGTGACCAGGTCGCAATCCACAAACACCGGTTTGGCACCAGATTTGACGATCATGTTCATGGCCGAGAAAAAGCTCTGTGCCGAGGTGATGACTTCATCGCCCGCACCGATATCACAAAGCGCCAGCGCGATTTCCATCGCGCCAGTGGCCGATGTCAGCAACCTGGTCGGGCGATTGCCAAAGGTACGCGAAAGCGCCTGTTCCAGCTCGGTGACCTTGGGGCCAGTCGCGATCCAGTTGGAACGCAGCACATCAGCCACGGCCTGTATGCTGGCTTCAGACAATCGCGGCTGGGAGAATTTACGGAAAACGGGTGATGTCATGGCAGAAGGCAGATGTGAAAAATTGAATGTCAATTGTAGCCGAAGAGTTGGTCATGGTGAGATTCGCAGCAACGCATATCCCGTAGGGTGCGCCGCGCGCACCGTTTAAGCAAATGGATGGCGGTGATCGGTGCGCATGGCGCACCCTACGAAGTAACAAGGTCGCGGGTAAATAATATAGCGGGTCTGGCGCAGCAAATTAATGCCAATCACCAACAGGGTTTATTTTCCTGATTGATCACTGACATATCTATCCTCTTCGATGACCAGAGACTTGGCCGCTGCCTGTTTGCGCAGGAACTCTGATACCAGCAACACCGCCAGCAATATGATCTGTGTGCCTGGTCGCCAGGTAGAAAAAGCAGACGCAACGATAATCGCCAGCATCAGCGCCATTTCGGTTCTGCTTCTTTGGATGACGGTGCGGTCGCGCAGAAGGGTCTGGCAATGCGGGCATTTTGCCTTCTGGATTTGCGGACGATACCATTTCGCATTTGACGGCCATATTGCAATATCAGGCTGATCAAAACGACAGGCACAATCCGGGCAACGGTATTTGCCCGTATGTTTGTCTGGCGCTGAAAATTCCGGCTCACAACGCGGGCAAATAGCGTTGGCGCTAGCCAACGGGGCACCGCAGTTTGCACATTGAAATACGCTATTTGTCATACGATTCTAAATTCGATGTTGAAGGATGTGTCCCGATTGCACCCGGAGAATTTTCTGTCAATTCAAAATACTATACGATCACATCACACTTTACAAATTCTGGAAGATAAAAATCACCCACATCCCGTAGGGTGCGCCGCGCGCACCGGGTTTTCATATGCCACAAAAACGGTGCGCATGGCGCACCCTACAAGAATGGGCAGCAGCGTGCAGATCCACAACAGCAAGCTCATGCTACCTGCAAGAAACAATCTTTGGCAAATTGAATTTTCAAGTCTTCTATACTAAGCTGCATGCAAGACTTATTTTATGGGCTGGCGGGCTGGCCCTGGTCTTGAATAGATAAAGCCTTGATTATATAAAGTTGCGGTGCCGTATGTTTTCCTCATCAAGAAGACACCTGA
Organism: Undibacterium sp. Di26W; assembly: GCF_049340265.1. Taxonomy (NCBI): domain Bacteria; kingdom Pseudomonadati; phylum Pseudomonadota; class Betaproteobacteria; order Burkholderiales; family Oxalobacteraceae; genus Undibacterium; species Undibacterium sp. Di26W. The sequence goes on along the minus strand of NZ_JBMPOR010000038.1, from coordinate 15,471 downwards.
TTCAGACAAAAAAAATTCCCAACAAGGAGACGACAATGAACAAGATAGGCTCGCTGGTATTGGCTTTCATGATGGCTTTTTTCTCTAGCACCCTGGCAGTTGCAGCCGAAGACAAGGGCACGGCGGATCAGGCTACGGCGATGGCGAAGAAAGCGGTGGCGCATTTCAAATCGGTAGGGAAGGACAAAGCGCTGACGGATTTTAATGATGCCTCCAACAAGGCATTCCATGACCGTGACTTGTATGTCATCGCCTTTGATATGGAAGGCACCATGCTGGCATCCGCCAACCCCAAGCTGATAGGGAAGCCGATGATGGATTATAAAGATGGTGATGGCAAGCTGCTGACCAGAGAGATGTTGCAGATCGCCAAGACCAAAGGTTCTGGCTGGGTTGAATACAGATGGCCGAACCCTGTCACCAAGGCACTGGATCAAAAAACCACCTATATTGAAAAAGTGGATAATTATTTCCTGGGTGTTGGCATTTACAAGTAAAACGCATTTGCAGGGCTGGGCCAGGCTCCTGTTGCGCGCAGCAGGAGCCTTTGTCTTGGGCAGCGGGCTTTAAACCTTATGCCCTACGGTGCCGGTGGTTCCCACAGCTCGACGCGGTTACCCTCGGGGTCCATCACCCATCCAAATTTTCCATATTCTGACTCATCCACCTTGGCGTCAACGGCACAGCCTTCCTGGCGCAACTGGGCGAGCAAGGCATGCAGGTCATCGACGCGATAATTGATCATGAAAGCCTGGGTACTCGGCGCAAAATAGTTTGAGTCGCTGGGGAATAAGGACCAGACCGTTTTTTCGCTGTCGGTGGTGCCATTGGCGTCCTTGGTCCCGCTGGGCTGAAATACCACCCCGCCCCATTCTTCGAGGTTGAAGCCAAGATGATCGCGATACCATTCACGCAGTTTTTCAGGGTTCTTCGCTTTAAAAAACACGCCACCGACGCCCACAACTCGTTTCATATCACCTCCCAGAAAACCGCTGTCGAAAAAAGAACCGATTGACCTGACCGATCAGCCTCTGCAAATACTACCTGATCAGCTAGCCTCGCGCAAATCAGGCGCGCCGCCTGATCGTCAGCGGCACGCCGCTGGTGCAAGCCACCGCGCAGAGCGGCTTTGCTGACCTGAGCCCTATGACACGCCTGTTCATCCGCCATGTTGGATTGTCACCCGGCGTCTATGCCAGCGCGCTGACCTGAACGCGGCCAGCATGTCAACCCCGCCCCACCCTGCGTAGCTGCCGGGCAATACAGCGCTGACCGACCTGCCGAAATAGTTTCAAAACCTTCCTTGACAATCCATAACCAGTTGGCTATGATTAATTAATGACAACTACCAGTACAAGGAATTGCAATGCATGCCGAGCCAACCGCCGTTCTGAAAGTCTTGTCAGACCCGACCCGGCGCGCCATTTTTGAACGTTTGAGCAAAGGCGGTGAAATGACAGTGCATGCGCTGACTGACCCGTCTGGCGTATCACAACCGGCCATTTCCAAACACCTCAACGCACTGAAACAGGTGGGCCTGGTACAAGGTCGGCGTGACGGGCGCGAGACGTATTACAGCGCCGAACCAAAAGCACTGGCACCACTGATGAACTGGATCAGTTTTTATTCGAGCTTCTGGCAACACAAATTCGACCGTTTGGAAGACCTATTGAAAAGGATGGATCAATAATGCACACCGACAACACTGACAACACAAATAGAACCAATAACACCAGTGACACCCAGACCCTGGTGGTAGAGCGCGAGATGCCGCATGCCCTTGAAAAAATCTGGCGGGCGCTGACTCAGGGTTACCTGATCGAAGAATGGCTGATGAAGAATGACTTCCAGGCGGTCGTCGGTCATCGTTTCAAACTGAGTGCAGACTGGGGCGTGGTGGATTGCCAGGTGCTGGTGGTGGAACCGAACCAGGCGCTGTCCTATGCGTGGGAAGCGATGGGTCTGAAGAGCGTGGTCACCTGGACGCTGACCGCAACCAGTAGCGGCACCCATCTGCGCATGGAACAATCAGGCTTCCGCCCAGATCAGCAACAAGCCTACCAGGGTGCCCAATACGGCTGGCAAAAATTCTTCGCCAACCTCGATCGTGTAGCGGGAGGTTTGTCATGAGCCGCACAGTCATAAGCAAACCTGTCGCTACACGTTACCAGCCGGTGCTGGTGGCCTTGCACTGGCTGGTGGCGCTGTTGATCATCGGCCTGTTGTGCGTGGGCTTTTTCGTGCTGGAGAATATGTCAAACAGCGATCCGAAAAAGCTCGACGTACTGGTGCTGCACATGAGCGGTGGCATGCTGGTGCTTGTGCTGATGCTGGTGCGCGTCATCATCCGTCGCTGGAGCGCCCGCCCGGCAGCAGCGACCACCGGTTCATCGCTGCTGGACAGGCTGGCCTCGCTGGCCCACTTTGGTTTATATGCGATCGTATTCCTGATGATCATCAGTGGCTATATCACAGGCTGGCTAATCAGCAGTGCCTTCTTGCCGAACGGGCCGCCGCTGCCCAGATTCGCGGCGTTGCCGTCATTCCAGGTGCACGCGGTGCTTGCCGTCTTGCTGGTGCTGTTGATTGCTGCCCATATTGCGGGTGCGCTCTACCATCAGTTGGTGCTGAAAGACGGCCTGCTGCACCGCATGTGGTTTGGCAAGCGCATCATCACTTCTGCAGAAAAATAGTATTCCACCGTCCCAGGATAACATCATGAAAAAAGCAGACACGCAGCAAGAGCAGCCAGCATCAAATCAATCCGCATCTGAACTGATCTCGGAAAAAATCGCCAGCCTGGGTGACTGGCGCGGCGAAACGCTGGGCAAGATGCGCCAGCTCATCCAGAAAGCAGACCCGGATGTGGTCGAAGAATTAAAGTGGATGGGCACGCCGGTGTGGTCGCATGACGGCATCATCTGTACCGGCGAATCCTACAAGAGTGTGGTGAAGCTGACCTTTGCCAAGGGCGCGGCGCTGCCGGATCCGGCCCGTCTCTTCAATTCCAGCCTGGACGGCAACGTGCGCCGCGCCATCGACATCCACGCAGGTGAAGCAGTGGACGAAGCTGCCTTCAAGGCACTGATCCACGCAGCGATTGCCCTGAACAGCGCTACCAAGATAAAACCGGCAAAAAAAGCCAGGGCCTGAACCCCAGCACTTCGCCTGCAATTTTATTCAAGGCCCGTCAGCCACAAATTGCCAGGCTGATGCCTTGCCATAAAGTGATGCGCGCGGCGCACCCACCAGTTTTTGCGACGGGTCGGCAAACACCTTCGTAGGGTGCACCACGCGCACCGTCGTGGATATCCCCAATAGCCCAAAGATGTAGGCCCACGTCATAATTTCATACACGGCGTTACTTCACGCCGATTAAAATCCGTTTATTATTGGAAGCAATCGTCAATCCCCTCAAAAGGCCACCCCATGTCCAAGTCCCATAAGCCCCATAAGCCCCGCACAAGCCTCCTCACCATGACCCTGCTGGCCGCCCTGGGCCTGCACACCGCAGCCAAGGCAGATGACTTGTCGCCGACAGAGCAAAAGATCGTCGCTGCCGTGCAGGCAAGGTCTGACGCCGCCCTGCAATTGCTGGAACGCAGTGTCAACATCAATAGCGGCACACTCAACCATGAAGGCGTGCGGGCCGTCGGCAAGTTGTACCGGGCCGAACTGGATGGCCTGGGTTTTAAAACCAGCTGGTCAGACATGCCAGCGGCCATGAACCGCGCCGGGCATTTGCTGGCAGAACGGGAAGGCACGCAGGGCAAGCGGGTGCTGCTGATAGGCCACCTGGATACCGTCTTTGAAAAAGACAGCCCGGTGCAATTGTGGGACAGGCGTGGCGACAAGGTGCGCGGCCAGGGCGTGAACGACATGAAAGGTGGCGACGTCATCATCATCGAAGCCCTGCGTGCGCTGCATGCCATCGGCGCGCTGGACAATACCCGCATCCAGGTGATTTTTAGTGGTGATGAAGAAAGCGCAGGTCACCCCATCGCCACTTCACGTGCCGATTTGATCAATGCCGCCAAGCGTAGCGACCTGGCACTGGCCTTTGAAGGCACGTCTCTTGATAGCCAGGGCAATGCCACCGGCACCATAGGCCGGCGCGCTTCGGGCGGCTTTGTGCTGGATGTCAAAGCCAAACAAGGCCATTCTGCCGCCGTATTTGGCCATAACGGCTACGGTGCGATTTATGAAGCCGCACGCATCCTCAACAGCTTTCGTGAACAATTGATAGAACCTGACCTGACCTTCAACCCCGGCAACATCGTAGGTGGCACAGAAATCAGCTATGACAACCAGGGCAGCAAAGGCACCGCCTTTGGCAAGACCAATGTCATCGCACCGACGGCACAGGTGCATGGTGACCTGCGCTACCTGACCGCCGAACAGGGCAAGCGCGCGGCAGACCGCATGCGCGACATCGTCGCCAAGAACCTGCCCGGCACCACCGCCAGCATCAGCTTTTATGAAAACTACCCACCCATGTCCCCCACCATCGGCAACCTGGCCCTGCTGGAAATCTATTCCAAAGCCAGCAAAGACGCCGGGCTGGGTGCCATAGCCCCCTTCCCACCGGGTTTGCGTGGCGCTGGCGACATCCAGTTCGTCGCCCCTTTTGTGGATAGCCTGGATGGCCTAGGTGCCACTGGCAACGGTGCCCATTCGCCCGATGAAGACCTGGACATCAAATCCATACAACGCGCTACCATCAGGACGGCGATTTATTTGTACAGGTTGACGCGCTGACCTGCCACATTCAGGAATGATGCAAAGTCATTCCTGCAAGACCATCGCTTTTGATTGCCTGGCCTCTCAGATCAGAGGCCAGCATACCTCTCGCACTTTTCTTATACCTTCCCCTCTGGATGCTGTCCTCCTCAATTCGGAGGCCATTGCACCAGTCAATATCAACAACTCAAACAATAGTTTGTTGTCGTTACCTCTCGAATCAGAGGCTAGTACACCTGTCAATAACATATCAACCAAAGAATAAGAGTTGTCGTCACCTCTCAAATCAGAGGCTAGTACATCCAAAATCCCGAAATATCGAAAGCAAATCGAGTTGTCGGCACCCCTCGAATCAGAGGCTAGTACACCGAGTTCCTTGTTACCTGTTATCGCTATGTGGCTGTCGTCACCTCTCGAATCAGAGGCTAGTACACCAACAATGCGGGAAGGTCAACCAGGGCACGAGTTGTCGTCACCCCTCGAATCAGAGGCTAGTACACCAATGGCAAAAAACTGGCGAGAAGCTGAGAAGTTGTCGTCACCCCTCGAATCAGAGGCTAGTACACCAATTTCGGGCATAGCAAGATCGGTAATCTGGTTGTCGTCACCTCTCGAATCAGAGGCTAGTACACCAACACCGTTAAAGACCGCCTTTTGAGCGTAGTTGTCGTCACCTCTCCAATCAGAGGCTAGTACATCCGTTCCCTCAATAACTTATTGATTTGGCAAAAAAAATTCACCCAGTTCACATCTGCATTTCTATTGCAGTTCTTCACATCTACCCTGTCTGCATGGCTTTTTTTATCTGATCTAGTTGCGGTTCACCCAATTGTTTGGCATCCAGCCATGCTTGCTTGTAAGCTGCATCCGAATACAAGTCTTTCAGAAATTTATGTTGCGGCAAGCCATCATGCAAGGCCATGTTCCGCAAGTGAATCAGTGCCTGACGTTGCTGGTCATTCCACCCCACTACTTGGCTCATGATGGTTTTGAAGGGCACATAACCATCCCTTTTGACCTGCACAATAAGCTCACTATTTTTCCTAGCTTCTAATCGCTCTAACACAGATTTTTCTAGCGTCAACACTTGCTCTATCACCCCTTTTGAGCGTGTTTGATAAGTGTTCATCATTTGCTGCAATTCCCCTGAATCTACCGTGACACCGTCCTTGAAATGCCAGCATAAAGCGCGTTCGAGTTTTGTTGCAGACCAGGCAAACCAGTGGCGGGTAGATTGCAAGGAATTGGATAGCTTAAACGTAACACTTACTTCCTGGCCTTGATGATTGGGGCCCTTTTTCTCCAATAGCACTGCTTGGCTATAGTAATCTGCAATACTGCCTGTACCAAGTTGAATCTGTGCCTGTTTTGCCAGTTGTTCCACCATGAGCAGGCAGAGTTTGTCGTGGGTATGCCAGTCATTCAAGTTTTTTACACATTCTTTCCATAGCTTTTTCTCGCCAGGGGCGAGGCAATCCAGTCGCCCTGCTCTCTGCAATTTTGCCTGTACTTGCGGCATGACGAGGCCAGGCTGATAAAACTCTGCCCTCAGCGTGCGACTACCTGCATGGCCGCGTATTTGTTGTGCCAGTCCAGGATACCGGTTTTCTTGCCCCTGCTTGTTGATGGCAATTTGCATTTCCCAAGCCAGACCAAGGGCTTGTTGACAAATGCTGGCTGGAAGCACGCTATAGCGCAGGGCATCATGGCGGGCTTTGGCATAGCCAAATTGGGGGGAAGCCTTTTCTTGCTCACCCTTTTGTTCAGGCATTGGCGCAGCGTCGCCGGTATGGCGCTCATCCATAAGACTCACTTGCAGGCAAAAAGCGATTTGTTTTAGTTCTGTCTCATTGCAATCCGCCGTACCTATGCGTTTTTGCACACGCAGCAGGTCTTGAATTTCATCCTGCAATACGCGCTTGAAAAGCTTGTCTAACCCAGGAATATTCTTGACCGGGCGCTCGTTACCTGAGCGATCCCTGGCCTTACCTTCGACCAAGCAATGTACCCAGATGGGGTGGGTTTTCGCTTTATCTGTCGTATTCACCAGATTGGGTGTGTAGGTGTGGTGCAAGTGCTGCCAAAATTTCGCTTTGTCTGTATACACTCGATCATGTTTAAGTTCGGCGTCTATACTTTCCGCTTTGATACTTTCAATTTCGCCATAGCCATCAGCCCCTTTATAGCTGAGGAGTAGTTGTTGCAAGTGACTGTATTCACGTTGCGTAACTTTACTGCGCCCTTCGGCATTCAAATGGCGAATGAACATATGAAGCAATTCGTGGATTTTTTCATGCTTGGGCAAATCACTTTCACTGCGGTCTTCTTTACGACCGTGCTGATCACGTTTGGGCAAGACACATAATTGATCCATGTGCTGCAAGCGTTGCAGACGGGCAGCTACACTGTTTTGCAAACGTGTCTTTAGGTCTGGCCCTGTACCCTTAATTTTCCACTGGATTTGTCTAGGGTAGTGCTTCGCCTTCAAATCAGATTGGTTTTGTAAAATATCGCTCCATGAAGCTTCGCTTGTATGCGTTAAGCTTAAGCTACTTTGATACTGTTCCAGCCATTTATAAGCATATGCTGTGATTTTTTTTGCATCGTCCACCTTGCTTAGGGCGAAGAACACCAGATTGCAAAAATCTCTTTCGCGCATGACGCCCACTACAGCTTTGCCGTTCAGTGTCAGTTGAAAACGCAGATTAGGGTCACGCAGGTCGTACACAAAACGCTGCGACTGATCAGTGTTTTTGTTACGGCCGTACTGTGTTTGCATGCCCGTTTTACTACGTTCTGCATGGCCATGTTTGCTAGGGATTTCGTCCCCTGGGCGCAAGTCGCTTTCCCAAAATGCATCTTCTTCATCAGCGCCATCATGATTGACGTGTTGATGATGGCCTGCAAATGACCATTCTGGCAGTAGCTTCAGTTTGTCCAGTGTCTGCAAGGCATATACCATGTGCTTGCTGCTACGCCGGAATTGCGGCGTCGCGTCGTTGTCGCTGTTACTGTTGTCGGCAATTTTTTTCTTGAGCAAGACATCCCATTCCAGCTTTGCCTTTTGTCCAACTGCCGATTCCAGCGGCGGTAAATTCAGGTACCCGACAATCTCTCGCAACAAGGCGCTATGCTGGTCTAGCTGTGTCTCGGAATATCCGTCGCGGCGTGCATAGAACAGGTAAAGTTGATTCTCACGCCGCTTTAATGCGCGTGGTTGTTGCCTTGTCTTAATGCGCAGACGCAAGCCCTGCTGCAGTCTCTGCACTTGGCTGCGGGTGTTAAATAAACTAAAAATGAAAGCCGGACCAAATGTCTCATTGAGGGAAAACAGGTTTTTTTCTGCGTCAGACGGATCTGCTTTACGTTCTACCAAAGAGAACCATTGCGGCAAGCTCAAGCGACTGCCAGCTTGCGCATACAAAAATTCCAGAAATGTCGTGAATTGCGGTTTACCTGTCAATCGTAAAGCATTTACTTTTTTTTCTTCGACTGGTATCCAATGGCTATACAGATTGCGCAAATTCTGACAAAGCATCATCAGTTCAAACATCAGTAATTTACGTTCAGCACTGGAATAATAAGGCCGCCTGGCTTCTGACAATGGGCGCATGAGCCTTGCCCAAAGTCTCTCGAAACCTTTTTCGTGAGTATTGAACGTGGTCAGTTGACCTTGCAATTCGGCTTTTTTCTTTTCATCCGGCGCCTGCTTATTTTCCGCGCACTGACGTTGATAGGTAACCAGGGTCAACAGCCCGCTCACCTCTTCCCCAAGTGACTTCAGCACATCAGGCACATGATCCGTTCGCTTACAATCTAGAAAATGCATGATCTGCGAATACGCCAGGTTGGAAGCAATCGCATAACTGGCTTGTATGGAAATCGTTTCATCTATACGTTGCTCGACAGCGCCGCTTTTTTTAAGCGCCTGTGCCATGACAGAGTTTTGTGGCCCGGCATTACGGTGCTGATAACCTTGATGCTGTCCATTTTTAGGCTGCATTGTTTTCCTCCTGGCACTGTTTTATTTTTTCCAAAATCGTCTTCCTCGCATCTTCTGAGCGGTGCAAGACTTGGGTCGTGACATCGCCACCGACATTGGCACTTTGCGCCTCTTCACAGAGTTTGTTGTAGTCTTGTGTCAGTTTTTGCAGTTCAACCCAAGCCTCTGCTAACGTCAAGATGCCATCGTGCAGGCGACCAGCGATCTGGCGGGCACTGCGGGCAATTTGTGCAAATTTGGTTCCTTGGGTTTTTAGTTGCTGCAAGTTTTCGTCTGGCTTAAATTTGAGCATCAGCGCTGCCAAAAGAGCAGCTATCAGCGAAAGGCCAGCAATGGCCCAGTCATGCACAGCAGGAGCCCACACATTTTTGAACAACGCCAAGGCTGACGATGCGACAAGGGTATTAATGATCACGACAAGCATGTTTGCTGTCTGCCACGAACGCAAATTGCTTCTGCCCGCCTGCCAGTGGCGCTGGGCCTGAAATTGGAAACTGTCGTGCTCCAGCAATTCAATTTCCAACAAAATGCGACGGTAGTTATGTGCAGGTGTTACTACAGTCGGTATCGTTTGAGCCTGTGAGCCTTCCATGTCTTTCCTTTCATATTTAGCAACAATTCTATACTACATGAATTGAGCAAAGTAGTTATGTAAAAGTTAATCAGACATAAGCGGATTAACTAATTCCCTTCGGCAATCATCTTGTCGATTTTTTCAACATACTGGGGCTACCTGCCGCCCCGGCTGGTACCGATCTCCTACAATGCGGGTTGGATATGACCTCTTACTGGACGACCCGCCATGCATGCACCTGCCAGACTGCGCCGCTTATTTTTCACCAGATTGTCCACTGCATTTTCCACTGCATTTTCCACCGCATTTTCCACAATACTGGTCGCCTTGCCTTTGCTGGTAGCCGGAGTAACGCAAGCGCAGGCACAGACCAATGCCAATGATGGCTGGATCAGCAGCGTTGCCCTGCCTGGCTCGGTTGTCATATCCGACGCCCGCAAGCCCACACAGATCGTGCTGGGTGATGGCGATGCCAAAGTCGTAGAACTGGCGGCGCGTGACCTGGCTACTGACCTGGAGCGTGTCACCGGGCGGCGTGCGCATATTGGCTCGCCCCCTGCCATCAAATCCACGTCGTTGATCCTGGTTGGCACATTGGGCAAATCCCCCTTGCTGGATCAACTGGTAGCGGCTGGCAAGCTGGATATTGGCAGCCTGCGTGGCGCGTGGGAAAGTTTTATTATCGCCAGCGTCACCGCACCCACGCAGGGTGTGGATAGTGCCGTGGTCATTGTCGGCAGTGATGCGCGTGGTACGGCCTTTGGCATTTATGAATTGTCGCAAGCCATCGGTGTGTCGCCGTGGCACTGGTGGGCCGACGTGGCACCGGACAAGAAAGCTGCCCTGTACATGGCGGCGGGCACGCGGCGCTTTGGGCCGCCTTCGGTCAAGTACCGCGGCATCTTCATCAATGATGAAGACTGGGGCCTGCATGTGTGGGCAGCCAATAACTTTGAGCCAGAACACAAGGGTATAGGCCCCAAGACCTATGCCAAAGTGTTTGAACTGTTGCTGCGGCTGAAGGCGAATACCCTGTGGCCTGCCATGCATGCCGTCAGCCCGCCTTTCAACCAGTTGGCCGCCAATGCTGCGCTGGCGAATGATTACGGCATCGTTATGGGGTCATCGCATGCCGAACCCATGCTGCGCAATAATGTCGGCGAATGGAAGGCTGCCCCAGAAAGCTATAACTATGTCAGCAACGCTGATGGCGTGCGTGCCTATTGGGAAGAACGCCTGCGCAGCAATGGCCGCTATGCAAACATCTATACCCTGGGCATGCGTGGCATCCATGATTCCAAAATGCAGGGACCAAAGACAGATGCAGAACGCCGGCAGGTGCTGGAAACCATTTTCAGCGACCAGCGCCGTCTGTTGAACAAGTATGTGAACGCCGATGTCAATCAGGTGCCGCAGGTATTTTGTGCGTACAAAGAAGTGCTGCCGCTGTACCGCCAGGGCTTGCAGGTGCCGGACGACGTCACCATCATCTGGCCGGATGACAATTTTGGTTACGTGCGCAGCTTTGCCACTGCCGAAGAAAGCAAGCGCGCTGGTGGCTTTGGCGTGTATTACCACCTGTCTTACCTGGGCGCGCCCCTGTCTTACCTGTGGCTGGGCAGCACGCCCCCCGCCCTGATCTGGGAAGAAATGAGCAAGTCTTATGATAACGGTGCCCGCAACATATGGATAGCCAATGTCGGCGACCTGAAGCCGGCAGAAATCGGCACAGAATTCTTTTTACAAATGGCCTGGGACATGCAGCGCTGGCCGCTGGCGCAACTGCCTACCTATCTGCAACAATGGGCTGCGCGTGAATTTGGCACGGTACAGGCAAGCGAGATTGCCGCCATCATGGGCGAGTATTACCAATTGAATTACCAGCGCAAGCCAGAACACCTGCAATGGTGGCTGCCCAAAGAAAGCCCGCGCCCCAGTGCGCTCAGCCCTGCCGAAATCACACAAAGGCTGGCAGCATTCGCGCAATTGCAAAGCCGCGTCGACAAAGTTGGCAAGCATTTGCGCGCAGATCAGCAGGATGCATTTTTTGAACTGGTGGCTTACCCGGTACAGGCATCGGCCCTGGCAAATCAGCGCTATTTTGAAACCGAACGCGGCAACCGCGCTGCGGCCATCAACGCCGACCAGGAACTGCAAGCCATCAACGCCCACTGGAACGGCCCACTGGCAGGCGGCAAATGGCGCGGCATCATGGCCGCAGAACCGGCAGATGATCAATGGAAATCCATGCGCATCAGCAAGTGGCAGCCACCCGCGCCGGATGCGGCAACAGTTGCAACTGCATCGGTATCTACATCTGCATCGACAACATCATCAGTCGTCGCCATGGAAGCAGAACAATTCCAGCATCAGCGTGCCGATGGCACTATGCGCTGGCAACTGATACCCGGCCTGGGCCGCACTGGTGCTGGCGCTATGGCCTTGTTCCCCACCACTGCCGCTGCCATACCGCTGGCGCAGGCAGCCAGCACGGCACCGCGCCTGGATTATGAATTTACGCTGAACGGTACAGACGGTGCAGGCAGCTACCAGTTTTCAGCCTACCTCATCCCCACCCAACCCCTGAGCGGCACGGTACTGGAACTGGCCATCGCCATTGATGATGGCGCACCACAGTTGGTACAACTGGATGTCAAGGATGGCAGCACCGACTGGGCGCAAGGGGTATTGAATGCCACCCGCATTGCCAACGCACCGGTGGGCACGCTGGCGGCAGGCAAACATCAGTTGCATGTGTATGGCATACGCCCGGGTATCGTGGTGGACAAGATTGTGCTGCATCAGGGCAAGCTGCCATCTGGCTATCTGGGGCCGGACGTGGTGACGGTCAGTAAGTCTGTCGGTAAGCTTGACCGTAAGCCTGTCAATCAGCCGTAGTTCGCCATCAGCTGGCAAGTCTGGTATTGCGCGTACCCGGGCGCGGCGTATGACCATTACGTGCAGCCCGTTTGGCAGCGGCTGCGCTGATGGGCACGACAGGCGCGCTATGATACGCATCCAGTTTAAACACGCTCACCAGTTCGACCAATTGCAAGGCCTGATCTTCCAGTGAACTGGCAGCGGCGGCCGCTTCTTCCACCAATGCTGCATTTTGTTGCGTCACATTATCCATTTCAGACACTGCCTGGTTGATTTGCTGGATGCCGTTTTCCTGTTCAGTGCCGGCGGCGGTAATTTCTGCCATCAGATCAGTCACGCGTTTGATACTGGTGACGACTTCGTCCATGGTGCCTCCGGCCTGGTTGACCAGTATGCTGCCCGCATTCACTTTTTCTACCGTGTCATTGATCAGCGCCTTGATTTCATTGGCTGCACCGGCTGCTCTTTGCGCCAGGTTGCGTACTTCTGAAGCGACTACTGCAAAACCACGCCCTTGTTCACCGGCCCGGGCTGCCTCTACTGCGGCATTCAATGCCAGGATATTGGTCTGGAAGGCAATGCCGTCAATCACGCTGATAATGTCGACGATTTTTTTCGATGATTCATGAATCTGCCCCATCGTCTGCACCACCTGCGTCACCACACGCCCACTCTGCTGCGCCACTGCAGATGCAGATACGGCCAATTGATTCGCTTGTCGTGCATTGTCACCGTTATGCTGTACGGTAGACGTCAGTTCTTCCATCGACGATGCCGTTTCTTCCAGTGAACTGGCCTGTTGCTCGGTGCGCGAAGACAAATCCATGTTACCTGCGGCAATCTGGCTTGATGCGGTGGCAATGGTGTCGGTAGACTGACGTATATTGGATACCGTGTTCGCCAGTGTATTCTTCATGCCACTCATGGCAGATAGCAAGCTACTGTCATCATTGGCGTTGAGCCTGACTTCCATTGCCAGATCACCCCCGGCAATCTGACGCACTACATCAGCGGCATAGGCCGGCTCACCACCCAGTTGACGATAAATATTACGGATCAACAGCATACCCGCAGTCAAAGCAATGCCGGTACCCAGCACGACAGACAAGATGACGATAATTCTGATGACAGCGTAGCTGGCGCTGGCACTTTCATATTCAAACTTGGCAACATCTACCTGCAATTTGCGCAAAGCAGAAATTGTCTGGTTGATTTCATCTTTGTCTTTATCTGCTGCCTGGGCCAGCTCTTTCACCTGGTCGGCATTGCCATCACGCAAGGCCTTGATGACGGGTTCAATAAAATTTTTGTCGTAGGCAGTGCGGTCCCTGGCGAATTGGTCAGCCAGGATTTTTTCTTGCGGCGTCATATAAGTGGCTACATACTGAGCCCAGATTTTATCGATAGTGACGTTATCAGCGACGATGCTGTCCGCACCTTTCTTCATGTTCTCAGGGCTGGGATTGGCAAGTGCCTGCAACACCAGATAACGATTGCGCAATAACTGGCGATCTATGTCGGATACTTGCTCAAGTGCGATAGTGCGGTCTTCGTAGACTGTCTTCAAGCTGTTGTTGGATGCATTTATTCCATACAGGCCAATAACACCGATGCTGATAATCAGCATGACCATCAAGCCGAAAATGGCCAGCATTTTTGCTTTTAATGTGGTTTTCATTTTGCCTCCTTAAGGCAGAGCAACTTTTGACACTTTGCGGAAACACCTGAGGCATTTATTCGTACAAACACAGTGGCCCTATTTTCAGTGTAGGGATAAGTGAGGCGACGGGTTTGACGTACAACAAGAAATCTACTGCGCATTTTTTAGGCAATTCATAGTATCCCAGTAAATCAACCATTTCCCAAAGGAAACACTTGATTTATCAATCCTTGACGAATTACAGTCTGATTTAACATTTGCCGGGCTTAGAACCTGTTTACGATCTGTAGCGAGCGAGTGTCAGCGGGGTGAAGAGCAGCGCAAAAAGCGGAATGTACTTAAGTACATGAGCATTTTGAGCAGCGCATGAGCCCCGATCACGCTCGCGCAGTAAGATCGCAAACAGGTTCTTATAAAATTTGGTTGGCGCTGCACATAAGATCACGCCACAAGAGCTGCGCCACAGCCAAAACCCGGGGGTAAATACAGCTTGTGACAAGATACAGGCAGGATTTTCCGGTCAAAACCTGGTGGTTTCATTTTGATATCTTAAATTATTTTAAAAAATAACTTGCTATTAGATAGTGCACTATATATTATGCGAAGCATGAAAACGACCAACACCAAATCCCTGTCCGTACCGCAGCTCGGTGATCAGTTGTGCTTTGCCTTGTATTCCACCTCACTGGCAATGAACAAGCTGTATCGCAAGCTGTTGAAAGGCATGGGCATCACCTATTCGCAATACCTGGTGCTGATGGTGTTGTGGGAACAGGATGAGCAAACCGTAAATGACATCGGGGCCCGCCTGATACTGGATTCGGCCACCCTGACGCCCTTGCTAAAACGCATGGAAGCGCAGGAACTGATTACCAGGGTCAGGGCCGCCAGCGATGAAAGACAGGTCATCATCTCGTTGACCAAAGCAGGCAATGACATGCGCAAGGCGGCAGCGGCCCTGCCGGTGTCAGTGATGTGTGCGACAGAATGTTCGTCAGATCAGATCAAGGGTTTGAAGGAAGAAATCCTGGCCTTGCGTGCAGCGATTTTGAAGAATGCCTGATGGGTAGCAGATGTGGTAGGTACGATTAGCGAAGCGTAATCATACGTATGTGAGTCACGGCTTGCTATCTTTAACTGCTGATTTGAAATGTCTTCGCCATTTTAGGGCACGACATACGTGCGATTACGCTACGCTAATCGCACCTACGCAGGCTGGATGCAGTAGGTACGATTAGCGAAGCGTAATCGTACGCACGTGAGTCATGGCTTGCCATCTTTAACTGCTGATTTGAAATGTGTTCGCCATTTTAGGGCACGACATACGTGCGATTACGCTGCGCTAATCTCACCTACGCAGGCTGGATGCAGTAGGTACGATTAGAGAAGTGTAATCGTACGTATGTGAGTCACGGTTTGCTATCTTAACTGCTGATTTGAAATGTCTTCGTCATTTTCAGGCACAACATACGTGCGATTACGCTGCGCTTGTATGGTTATAAGTGACGATTTCTGAGAAACTAGAAAGCGTCGGGGTGGAGGGACAACGCTGCGCATCTGCAGTTTCAGCTGACAGACCCGATTAGAACTCTCCCACCCCACCTCTTCAACGTC
>NZ_JBMPOR010000037.1:0-40315 GCF_049340265.1 Undibacterium sp. Di26W | reverse complement strand
AGCACTCAACATTAGGTTATCGCTCGCCGGTTCAATATCTGGAAGACTGGATGAAGAAACAAAATCAAGAGAATCTGGCTGCATGACAGTCACCTGATGGTGAACTAATTACCGAGGGAAGCTCATATCTCTAATTTTCATATTTGCAAACTAACCAAATTGGTTCGTTAAAATAATATCAATCTAAAGCCATCCACGTTGCAATTACAATAATAATACCTTAATTATAGCAATCAAAAGTCCTGGCTATTTCTTAAATAGCATATGAAAACGTATCAGGAACTCAGTAACAAAGACAAAAGGAAATTTGTTTGGACAAACTTCCTTGCTACTTTCTCATTCAATTTCTTGTTTGTAAGCTCTTATCCATCTGCGCCAACAAAGCACTATCCAATGTCGCCCCCAATCCCGCCAACAAAGCCGCCATCGCCCTATCACTGTCCTCATCTGGGATCGTGGTGTCACTGGTGCTGGCTGCATTACCCGACATCACCCCTGCCGGTATCTGAATCGCACTGCTGCTTGATACTGCTTGCAAGTTCGTTGCCGTTATCGTGCTGTTGCCTGTGGTATCAGCCGGTGTCGCCTGGCTGATGACGGTCGCATAGGGGTTGGCTGCTGCCACTGACCTGGCCATGGCACTGAATCGTGCTGATGGTGCTGCCTGAACTGGCAAGCCAGCCGCCTGGAAGCTGCGGTTGTTGGCGATGTAGATGCTGCTGTTCCAGTTGTTGACGATGACATTGCCATCGATCACCCCACTGCCCCCTTGCACTGTTGCCCGTGGCGCCAAAATGCTGGCGTTGAGGGATACATAGTTAAACGTCAGTTGTTGTGCTGTACTGAAGTTGAACAGGGTATTGTAGTTTCTGAAGCCATCTGGCATGCCACCTTGCATACCGCCGCTGTCACCGCTGACATTGATGATGATGGTTTGGCCTGGTGTGAGGTTGATGAAGTTGGCATACGACACATCCATCAAATCAGTGCCGTTGACGTTGAAAATTTGGGCCGCGTTAGTGCCATCCCCTTGGAAAGTCATGCCACCGTACTGTACTGTGCTGCTGCCATTGGCAGGCAGTGCTGCCAGGCCGGTGGAGAGGTCGGTCAGTTGCGTCTGGGTGTCTGCAAAACTGAATGGTGGCGCGGCATGCACGATGTGGTCTGAATCTGGCAGGTTGTTGGTGTTTTGCGTGTTGCCATAGGTGGCTTGCCCGTGGAAGGAACCACCATGGAAATCCAGCTGATTACCCACGACCAGGGACAAGCCCTGATAGTTTTTCTGGGTAGTGTCTATGCTGTAGGCGGATACGGCAAAGTTATGTCCTACCGCCACGGCACCAGCAACTTCACCTGCGCTGGAATTAAAGTCATTGAATACAAAGGCACCAAACTGCGCTGCCAGACCCAGATTAGCACTGGTCAATGCTGGTGGGGCAACGGCCGTCACGGTCAGGTTGACGGTGGCCAGATTGGAATCTGCCTTGCCATCGTTGACTAGGTAGCTGAAGCTGTCATTACCGACATAGCCTGTGGCGGCTTTGTAGGTAAAGCTGCCATCGGTATTGAGGGTGACAGTACCATGGCTGGCGGTGCTGATGAGTTTGCTGGTCAGGCTGTCGTTGTCCGCATCGGTCGCTGTGGCCAGAGGATTAATGATGAAGCTACCGACGTTGTCGAGGGTGATGCTTTGATTACTGACCACGGGGGCGTGGTTGACCTGTACAGGTGTACCGCCATTGTCTACAGTGACTGGGGTGAAGAAGTGGTAGGCATTGATTTGCACACCAGAGTTCCAGTTGTTGACGATGACGTTGCCGTTTACCACGCCAGAGCCACCATTGATGCTGGCATGCGGAGCCAGGATGTTGCCATACACGCCGGTATTGATGCTTAGCTGTTGGGCGGTGCTGAAATTGAACAGGGTGTTGTAACCATCAAAGGCGTCAGTGACACCACCATCAAAGCCAGAATCACCAACAACGTTGACGATGATGCTTTGGCCCGGCTGGATGTTGTCCAGATGGGTGTAACCAGCGCTGGCAAAGTCGGCACCGCTGACGGTGAAGATTTGTACAGCAGAATGACCATCACCAGTAAAGGTCAGGCCGCCGTATTGCAATACCACGGCACCAGTTGCTGGGGTACTGGCCAGCTTGGTGCTGAGGGTGGTCAGTTGGGCCTGGGTATCCGCAAACGAGAACGGTGGTGCAGCATGGATGAACTGGTCATCAACCCTTTGGCCATAGGTGTCTTGGGCATGACCATAAGAGGCCGTGCCGTTGATGCCGCCATTGTGGTCTGTCAGGTCATTGCCAACGATGAGGGACAGGCCGTTGTAAGGCAGGTTGACATCATTGACGCTGTAGTTGCTGACGTTGAAGTTATGGCCGACAGCAACCGCACCCTGCACATCACTTTCTGTGCCAGTGAAATCATTGAAGGCGAAGACGTTGAATTTGCCGGCTATGCCCAGATCGGCATTGATGCCTGCCTGCGTGACAGGGTTAACGTTGATGCTGACGGTGGCGATATTGGAATCAACGGTACCGTCATTGACAACGTAGGCAAAACTGTCTGTGCCACTGTAATTGGCAACGGGGGTGTAGGTCCAGGTATTGTCTGGATTCTTCACAACCGTGCCATGGGCTGGCTGGGTGGTGATACGAACACTAAGGACATCGCCTGTATCAACATCTGTGGCGTTGGCTAACAGGTTCAGTATCTTGCTGCTGCCGCTGTTGAGGCTGATGCTTTGTCCTGTCAGGACAGGGGCATCGTTGACGGGAACAACGTTGATACTGACTGTAGCAGTATTGGAATCAACTGTGCCGTCATTGACAACATAGGCGAAACTGTCGCTGCCGTTGTAGTTGGCGGCAGGTGTGTAAGTCCAGGTACCGTCAGTATTTTTCACGACTGTGCCATGTGCGGGCTGGGTCGTGACACGTACTGTCAATACATCGCCATCAACGTCGCTGGCTGCGGTCAGCAAATTGAGTTTGGTAGCATTGTCTTCCAGCAGACTGACACTTTGATTGCTCAGTGTCGGCGCATCGTTGACGGCTGTTACCGTCAGGCTGACCGTGGCGGTGTTGGAATCCACAGTACCATCATTGACGACATAGCTGAATGTATCACTGCCGTTGTAGTTGGTGGTAGGTGTGTAAGTCCAGGTGCCGTCAGCGTTCATCGCTACCGTACCGTGTGCTGGTTGGGCAGTGATACGTACTGTCAATACATCACCGTCAACATCATTGGCTGTGGACAGCAGGTTCAAAACTGCTGCGCTGTCCTCTGCCAATGTGCGGGATTGACTTGCCAGTATTGGAGCATCGTTCACCGCAGTGATGTTGAGGCTGACAGTAGCAATATTGGAATCCACCGTGGCGTCATTGACGACGTAGCTGAACGTGTCACTGCCGTTGTAATTGACGGCTGGTATGTAGGTCCACGTGCCGTCCGCGTTCTTCGCAACCGTGCCATGTGCTGGCTGGGTCGTGATACGCACTGTCAACAAATCGCCATCCACATCTGTTGCCGCATTCAACAAGTTCAATACCGCAGTTGTGTCTTCTGCCAACGTACGAGACTGATTTGCTAATACTGGTGCATCGTTCACTGCGGTTACGTTCAGGTTGACGGTGGCAATATTAGAATCAACGGTACCGTCATTGACCACGTAGGCAAAACTATCACCTCCGTTGTAGTTGGCTGTTGGCGTGTAAGTCCAGGTGCCATCCGCGTTCTTCACGATTGTGCCGTGAGTTGGTTGGGTGGCAATACGGATCGTCAACGCATCACCATCAACGTCGCTGGCTGTGGACAGCAGATTTAGCTTGACAGTATTGTCTTCAAGCAGGCTGACACTTTGATTGCTCAGTGTCGGAGCGTCATTGACAGCTGTTACGGTCAGGCTGACTGTGGCAATATTAGAATCAACTGCACCGTCATTTACAACATAGCTGAATGTGTCACTGCCGTTGTAGTTAGCGGCTGGGGTGTAAGTCCATGTACCGTCCGCGTTTTTCGTCACTGTACCATGTGCTGGTTGCGTGGTGATACGCACTGTCAATGCATCGCCATCCACATCGGTTGCAGTATTCAACAGGTTCAATACGGCTGTTGTGTCTTCTGCCAGACTGACGTTGCTGTTGTTGACCACCGTCGCATGGTTGACGTGTGCTACATGAAGGCTAATGGTGGCTTCTTGTGAATCAAGCTGGCCATCGTTGAGGATGAAGCGCAGGCTGTCGTCACCGTGAAACAGTGGGTTAGGTACATAGGTGTAGCTGCCATCTGCATTGGCGGTGAGGCTGCCATGGCTTGGCTGGGCGCTGATGCGTACACTGAGTGTGTCGTGCTGTGCATCTGTGCCATAGTCAGCAAGACGGATGGTGATGTTGCCGTCTTCTTGCAGTTGCAGGCTGGCGTTGTTGGCCACCGGTGCGGTATTGGCTGGCTGGACATGGAAGTGCACCGTCACGCTGGCTGAATTGGCAATGCCATCATTGATGTGATAAACCAGGCTGTCTTCGCCGCTGTAAGTGCTGTTGGCGGTGTATGTCCAGGTGCCATCGGCATTGATGACCAGGTTGCCGTGGGCAGGCTGGGTGTCGATGACGGCGCTGATGCTGTCGTGATCCACATCGCTTGCGGCTGGTGCCAGCAGTGGATCAAAGCTATAGAATTTGCCTGCAGTGACACTGGCATCAAGATTGCCAGAAACCACGATTGGTGCATGGTTGACGTGGTTGATAGTCAGATGAACAGTGGCGATGTTGCTGGTATTGGCTGCGTTGTCAGTTGCCCCCGATCCGGCCCCTGCCCCTGCATTGTCAATAGCGACACCAACCACAGTATAGCGATACTGGAAGCTATCTTCACCATAGTACAGGGCTGACGGCATGTAGCTGATAGTGCCATCGGCATTGACGACCAGGCTGCCATGTGCTGGCTGGGTTGTGATTTCCAGTTGTGGTACAGCAGCGGGTATGCCGAACAAGTCATTGCTCAACGGGTTGAGAACAACGGCCTGGTCTTCATTGGTGCTGATGCTGTCATCAAACGCAACCGGTTTGCTGATGAGTTGGATGTCACGCAGGCTGACATGGCTGTTGCCAGCACCAAAACCAAGCAAGTCAAAGGACAGCAAGGCAGGTGTGGCCGCAATGGTGGCACCATTGTTCATACCTTGTTGCAGGTCGATGTAGTACGTGGCACTGCCATCTGGGTGTATGACTTTGCGTACAGTCTGGGCCAGGTGTTCTGTGCCATCGGTCTGGATGTTGAACAAGGCATCGCTATGGCTTAAACCATCAGTGCCAACCAGGGCTGCACCAGTATTGGCGTTCAACAAGGCAACCTCAAAGGCGTCTTTAGGACCAGCTTCATCATCACCAATCAAACCGTTGCTTTGCAAGTCTTGGCTGCTGATCGTGAAGGACAGATATCTGTCACCAGGGTTGAGCATGAAGGCTTGGGACAGGTGGGCGTTGGCGGATGTGCTTTCGCCCAGGGTTACGCTGCCTTGTGGGGTGGTGGTGACATTGCCGGCGGTTTGCCAGCCAGTAGTCAGGTTGCTACTGAACCCGGCTGTTGCCGAGGTCGGTTTAAATTGAGCGATAGTGCTTACCGGTGCTGGATTGGTCATAGTCCGCCACACAACAGACGTGCTGTTCGCATTGCCGGATGGATTGGCAGCTAACAGTGCCTGTACTTTGGCGATATCGCTAGCACTTGGCAGGCGACGCATGCCAGGGGCAATGATACCGTCCATGGCTTCTGTTTCATCGCTGGTGTCACCCAGGCCAAGGACGTGACCCAATTCATGGATCATGACGGTCAGTAGATCAAGCTTGCCTTCGGCTGGGCTGCCTGCATTGGCCACGAATTCATTGGCAACATTGCTTGCTGTGAAGTCAGCATTGCCAGACGGATTAGGATCGATGTACCAACCCCAGCCAGCGGCATTGCTGGATAACGTGATTGTATTTCCAACTGCTTGTGCGGCGACACGGTCTGGCAATTGACCTAAGTTAACAGACAAATTTGTTAAAAATTCCGCACGAACACCAGCAACTGACCAATAAAGCTTAGCGTTACTTAGCTGACTGGCGATATCATTTGAATCTATCGATTGGTTAGTATTTACAGTACCTTGCAGGCCAACAATTTGGTTAAATCCTTTACCAGTCGATGGCTGGGTTTGCATAGGTTGAGAGGTAGTCCCTTTCGCGTCAATAACTTGCCCATAAACTGGCTTATTGAACGCAGTTTGTTCTGGTCTATAAACCCAGAGATCATTTTTGGCATCAAGAATGTATAATTCTCCCAATCCTTTGATCGGATTGTCTTTAAGGGCACCTACAATTTCAGATGCCTCAATAGGCACCAAGGTATGCAAAAGATTTACACTTATTGATGAAGATTGCTTAACCGTTTTGCCTTCGATTGTCTCTAGGATTGAACTCAGCAAGGTTTTGATAGTGCCATCAGGACGTATCTTATCTCCACCTAGTGGCGTGTAGTAATCATTCGTTCTTGAGTTTTCTAAAACGTCAGGTCTTCCCCTGTTAGTTTGTCCTGGAACGTTCGGACTCGGATACTCCAAACCCAAATACGAATTTGGATTTTTATCATTCAAGTAAATGACTTCTATACCGCGCTTCGCCTTAGCATCGCCAAGCTCTTTTTCACCTGTTTTTGAAAGAAATTCTTTAGGTAAATGCTCATATTTTTTTGGGTCAGGCACAAAATCATTTGGAACGACAGTTCCGTTAGGATCTCTGACTGGAAATTTTACCAACTCAGTCGGCCCCTTGTTATGTACCCATGTACCAAACAAGCCAACAAAATAGGTGTGAAAGTCCTCAACTTCCAAGTTGTAAACGGTCGTTTTTCTTTCGGTTTTTTTCAATTCAATGACAGTGGCACATGAGCCTGTAGCCAATTTAAGTCTTTGCCCTAGTTGGAGATCACTAACTGTTACCCAGCCTATTCCCTCGACCCAAAATGGATGTTCTTCTGTAGCATAAATGAATTCCACTTCTTCGTTTTGGTTCTTGATTACCACGTCCCAAATGCGTTTTTCGAAATGCTCGAAGAAATTTAGAATTTTACGATATGCTATTTCCCCAGTTTTTTCGTCACGTGACAAAACCTCGATGCCTGGCTCAAGGAATTGAATTTCAACTAGCCCATATTTTGTCCAGACGAACGTACCTTCATCAAAACATGCGAGATCCGGCCCTGCACTTTCCGGCCCTGCACTTTCCGGCCCTGCACTTTCCGGCCCTGCACTTTCAGCATTATTAAACGCTTCATCCAGCGCTTTTTCGCGAGGTGACGAAGCATTTCCGCTGGTTTCTGTCTCACACTCATTGTGGACCCAGACGCCTGCCTCACCAACGTAATACGTGTGAAAACCTTCTACTGTGAAGTTATAGACTCGTGACTTGAAAACTCCACCAATTGCAGGTGCAATTTCATTGTTAGCACTGGAGTTTAAAAGTTTCATATTGTCATTACCCAAATCAATAAGGAGATTTTCGCCACTGAGATTATCTTTTGCTGAAACAATATCAGGAAATTGTGTGTAATGAACTTTACTTGAACTTAGCAAGATCGCCTCAGAACCATCAACTAGTTCCAATTGCAAGCCAGGGTGCAAAGATTCTGCTGCGACCCAGCCTTTTCCATTAATCCAAAATGGGTGATCTGCTGTTGCAATAACGAAGTCCATATGACGATTCTCAGTCTTGGCAAACTGAACCAAATAGACTTCTTTTTCTTCATATGTGAATGTCGTCAATACTCTTCTATAAGCGCGTTCACCTTCAAATTCAGATTGCGACATTACGAAATCACCAATGCGAATTTTTTCAATTGGTGTCAAACCTTTTTGGGTATGCACCAACGTTCCTGCCACGAAGCAGGCTTTGTATACCCACTCACCTTTTTCATTGATGTGTCCAACCTGATCGCAGGCTTCGGCAAAGGCTTTTTCTTCGACTATCCTTGGCTCTTTAGTCGATTCAACAAGCTTACCTTCTGCATCTCTCTTGGCAGATTCGACTATATAATCCTTGCCGGTTTCAGCCTCTTTAATATCACGGGTGACAGATTCATCAAACACGCCGCGCTTCAATTGCTGCGCGTTTTTACTCATCTCTTTGTCTATACGTAAAAGTTCTTTTTCCTTCATCATTTTGCTGAACT
Organism: Undibacterium sp. Di26W; assembly: GCF_049340265.1. NCBI lineage: Bacteria > Pseudomonadati > Pseudomonadota > Betaproteobacteria > Burkholderiales > Oxalobacteraceae > Undibacterium > Undibacterium sp. Di26W. The sequence continues at coordinate 32,095 of NZ_JBMPOR010000037.1, read as the reverse complement.
TTGTACCAATACCCAACGAGCCGCCAACGGCTTTATAGGCAATAAGACCTTCAATGAACTGTGCTTGCGCATCGATAGAGTTCCCCCTCATTTTTGCTTCATTTACGTAATAAGCGGTGGTCCCTGCCACTAACAAAGGATTTGATTCGATCATAACCTTTCCAAGGTGCCCGACTATTTCGTACCAAGGGGTCTCGTCATCTATCATTTTCTCGGTATCGGTCATGGCGGGCAATGTCGGTTGAGTACCAAACAATGAACTTTCCCCGGCTGCTACAACCCTGGCTGCCACGCCCATTGTTCCAGCGCCAAAAGCCATGTAACCAGAAATCCATGCTTCCACGCCTTTGCCAACACTTGCCAAGGCTCTTTCCGCAGTTGTGCCTGTCTTTGTGTTGTAATCAACGCTATCAAGCACATTTTTTGCAGCCTGCATTTTTTCGTCATACCCTTCGGTACTTCTTCCCTGTAGGGATCTGTAGGCCCAGATAAGACCATTTCCGTAATATGAAGTTTGCGCTCCTAAACGTATCAGCAATGTGTTCCAAGTTCCGTTAGATGTATCTTTAACTATCGGTGTATTGATATCTGGTTGATTTTGCTCAGCGATAGGTTCTTTTGCTTTTTCTGCCAAGCTAATGGCTTCATCGAACATACTTGGTGCCAGCACCTTTAGATATGGCACATTCTGCAATGACAAAGACGGTACTTTTGCGTCTGAGAAAGATGCTACGTCATAAATAAAGCCGAATGACTTGCCGTTATAGGCGCTGTCATAGCGGGCAGGTTTTACTGCTTCGATTTGTTCACCTGTTACCGAAAGGCGATCAATTGGAATAGATAATTTCCGGCCTGCGTCCTGTGCGTCTAACGCCGCCTGTACAAGTTGAGTCGCATTCCATACGAACATGGAGTTATACATAATACTGGTATGTTCACCCCCGGTGTATCTACCGGATGAGTCGTTCACCACCGCTGTGACGTATAACATGCCACTTTGATCCAAGGTCATTTGATTAAGTGCCACCCCCGGGATTGGTGTGGTCGCACCCAAGAAGACAGGGGCACCGTTCACACCAAACGGATCTTGAATGACGCCGATTTTACCGCCGATTTGTTTTCCCAAACCTTGATTGAGGGGGAAGTTAGCATCATTAAAAATGAAATTATAATCAGCGACCAATGCATACGTTATTCCTTTATAACTGAGAAGAACGGTCCCGGCAGCACGCAGTATGTCTTGCTGATCTTTGCGCATTAACCAATCGCGATCCGAAAGTTTGGGAGTCAATTCAGTAACAAAGACATTCGATTTCTTCTTCAAATTGCCCGTTACTGGATCAGTGGCAAATGTAATCCCAGCTGTCCCACGGATGTAATCTTTTGCATTGGAAACAAAAAATTGCCCAATTTTTTCACCGCTGGTTATATATTGCGGGGCTTTTCCTAAATTAGAACCGGGGTAATCAGACATGCGCATGATGTCGATATTCTTCGGATCTATTTTTCTCTTATTGGTAACGCCATGAAGATCTATTACGACTATATTGCCTGGTGTTGGCAAAGGATAATTAATAATCGGGATAGGGGCAGTCGGAACTGTAACTGCAAGGTATCGCCCGTTATTAATAGCAATATCAAGATACCCCTGATGCGCGATCACCCCTGGCAGCGTTAATGTTTGCTGCGTTTTTAAGAATTCGGCCCCTGAGGAATCAATATTGATACGTATCAATGCGCCGCCGCTGTCACCATGGTCACTGCCCTCCGCAACATAGAGCCAACCGTCATTCACGGCTAAGCTAGTAATCGGGGCAATGCTGCCTTTAACGACATAGGTTGCGACGATATCCTGGGTTACCGTGTCGAGCACATAGATCTTGCCCCCCTTGCCCGCAATAAACGCCAAAGTACTATCATCTGCAAATACAATTTGGTGTGTATAAGTACCTGTTAATTCAAGGGGCTTACCGAGGTTATCTACTTTAACTTCGAAAAGAAAATCTGGTAACGGAGTTGAGCCGGGAACAAAGACCGTTGAAGGCTGATAAATTTCGATGCCACTCTTAGTTGTAACGAGAACATCTTTCGATGCCGTTGTCGGTGCAGCACTGACCAATTTACTATAAGAGGGTGCTTCAAAAACTTTTTCATTGGCAATTACATCACGCGCCGCCGAATCAGAAAGAGGCTTACCTGGTTTTTGTTGTTTTTCAGAGTCTGGAATATCTGTGGCACCAGGGAAACGTCGAATACCTGTTGCTAACTCCTGGTTCATGACATCTTGATCGCTATTGTCGCCGGCAACGTAGGCAATGGAGCCTAGTTGCTGAAGTAAGGTCGTCAGCAAATCAATTCTTCCGTCCGCACCACTTCCTGGAACGGCAGAAAAACTACTTAAAGTTAGGCTATTTTGATAGTTGCTATTATCAGTATTAACGTTCCATCCCCAACCTGCACCAGTTGCTGAAATTTTGATTTTAATGCCATTTGTCGCGCCAAGTTCATTGGCATCAAAGTCTTTAATTTCAATACCGACATTTTTGAATGTATCTTCAGAAACACCTGCATTGATCCACATTTGTTTTGCTGTTTCTAACGCAGATTGCGCCTCATCAAAAGTCAACCGATTGCCATTAAAATTTTCTCCCTTTGTAGGCGCAAAAATTACGCCTAGCTTGTCGGGACCTTGCAAAATATCTAGTGTGTCATACCATCCTGGGGGTAAGCTGCCGCGTGGTGAACGTTCGATATAAAGATCATGCTGCGACAACGCAACGCCAGGCGGTAGCGTTATCTGGACCGAGCCATTCGATTGAAGTCTAACGTCAAATGCTTGCCAAATTAAACCATTAACCGGTGCATCGCCAGTACGGCCAGGTTTGTCCAATTGATCGCCGATTGGAACTAGCCAAAGTTTCAATTTGAAATTCTCCCCCGATTGCGATGGGGGGATAAAATTCACACCACTCACCGTTAACAAGCGAGTGTTAGGATTGAAGTCTACATTTTGTATCGCTGGCTTTGTAGGCGGTAATTTCGGTGGCACTGGATAAGTTACCTTCGAATTCGGCAGGAAAGCTTTGTCCGGCATTTCAAATTGGTAAGAGCCTTCAAGGGTGTACTTTATAGCTGTTACCTTAGAAGAAGAAAACAGATCGAGTGCAGCATAGGCCATGACAGCTGTAGGCACCATTGCACAGAGCGATAATTGCGCCCAGATTGCGTTGTAGTCAACGAGGGCAGCAGGCATGCGTTGCGCACCTGTATTGGGGTCAACAACAGCCTTGCCAGTTACCAATATATTACCGCTAGCGGTAACACCTACGTAAGGTTGACTGGCAGTATGAGCGAGGCCATCACTGCCAATCACACCGTCGTCCATCAACCACCACGTTTTATGGCTAACTCCGTCGGCGTCGTTGATTGTTCCTTCTTGCCAGAACATAACTTGCGTACCAACTGCCAGCGTAGTCGGTTTACCCGTTTGTGGATCAATTGGGCCATTCACTTTTATGGCTAACTGGATAGGCAAACTAGACGTGGCGCCAGCTAAATCGACGGTAACTGCCCCCAATGCATTGAGCTTGTCACTCGCTGGGAACGGCATATCTACATCACTCAGCTTCAAGGTCTTGATCGATGCGACAGTGTCTCTCGTAAGCGCATTAACGCCGATCATCAGGGTATTTCCGTCAGTATCACGACTTACCACACCATGATTTACTGTCGCTACAGTTGGTCCGACATTTGCTGCACGCACACGTAGCTGAAGTGTACCTTGCAACCCGTTATTGACCACCGTAATTGTAGCGGTGCCCCCCACCTTTGCTGTGATCAGGCCATCAGGTGAAATGTCGGCCACATCAGAATTACTAATGAAATATTTCGTACCGGATGTGGCGAACCTGATGTCGGTACCTAATAAACTTCCGGCCAGTAAATGTACATCAATTTGGCGCTGCCCTATTCCTGATGGCAGGTCTATTGAGGTTGGATAAATGTTCATCTCGTTGCCAAATCGGTCCAAATCAGGAGCGGTCGGATTGCTACTTGATTTGATTACATTTTTGGTCGAAATATCTCCGACAGAAACGGTGATAACCGAAGTACCAATATTTTTAGCATGCAGGAAACCTTCTGCATCAATGTCAATGACGTTGGTGTCCGAGGATTGCAAGGTAACATAATCTGCACTCAAGACAACGTCAGCCTGATCAGCGAAGTCACCAGTAATTTGGAGTTTATCTGCACTTCCCAGCATTATGGCAGGCAGGCGGGTTACATGTATGCTGCGTAAAGGTGCCGCACTTACATTTACGTTAACGACGATTGGAGAACTGACAGAAAAACCATCATCAGCTTGCACGATAACGTTTGCCGGTCCGGCATAACCGGGCGAAGGGAGAAAAGTAATTGTCTGGCCATCAGCATTAACACTTGCCGTCCCGTTGGTGGCACCAATAATACGCCACGCAATTTGATCTCCCTCCAAATCGTGAGCAATATTTGCCAAACTGATTGTTGCGGGTAAACCAACATGCGTAGGAAATATAGTTGCTGCTTTATCAGTTACAGTGGGTGCCCGATTGACCTTCAATCCAAACATGGTAGCCAGAATCTGGCGATCGGCCTGAGTAATTTGACCATCGCCATTGATATCTGCCACCACTGTATTTGTGCTGCCAGTAACGGTTGCCTGTGCGAATAATGCGCTGTCGAGGCCGTCTACATTCCCATCACGATTCAAGTCGCCGGCGATATTGATGCGCACAACGGCGCTACCACTACCGCTGACCGTCAACAGTTTCATACCTGCTTCTGTGATTGACAACAAAGTCAGGTGATGACTACCAATTTGGCTACTTCCCAAAATTTGAGCACCCGATGCATTCAATTGCACATCGTCGCCCTGGGTTTCTACCGCAATAATCAGGCGCCCGGCAGCACCGGGACTCTTGACGGTAGAAGCAAGTTCGCTATCTCTGACAGTAAAACTAAGATTAACTGGCTGACCTGGATTTAGATTACCGTTCCAGCTATTAGCGTCTGCATTTTGAGCATTGTTGCTGCTGTTTACCCAATTTACGGGGACACCAAGATTTGCCGTAATATGATCTTGTATTAAATTACCATCAGCATGATAGCCAATCTGAATTCCAGTATCGTTGCTTCCCAATTGGCGCGTCAGCATGAGTCGCCCCGCGTTGTCGTAGCGGTAGGCTATTGCTATGCCGTTAGCGGTATTTCCCTGATCCGACGGCCCACTGACCTGGATGATTTGTCCTTTATCATTACGCAGGAACGTCACACGAGCGTTAACATCTGCGCCGACAAGAGCGACACTGTTATCGCTAACCTGCCATTGCTGACCGTCCGTAAATTGTATGCTGGTGATCTTGCCCATGACGTCAAGCTGATAACGAGTTCCGTCAGGGCCAGTGAGTGTATACGCCTCGGCCTGCCATGGCAAACCTGTGGTTTGATCATATAGATGATTACCTTGCAGTTGCAATGCCTGTGGTAAGGCATTCAACCCATTTTGGGAGTTTAAACTGGTTGCTTGTAACGTCCAGCCTTGATCCTGAGAGAATAACGGACGCACGACATCAGGTGCACCATGGGAACTACCAAGTGCTTCAACGCTAGTGCCAAGTTTAAAACTCAAGGACCGACTAACAGCGTCCGGACTATTCACACTAGAAGGTACTTGCAACCATATGCGTGCCCCGATCTGCCATGGCGCAGTAGCTCCGAGGACATCAGTGCTTGGCTGATCTGTACTGATGTGAGTATTGAATAGACTCAGGTCCCAATTACCCAAATTGGAGGAAGCGTTTTGTGTACTTCCGCTCAAATTAGCAAGATCCCGGTTAAGCGCAAAGCTGTGTTGACCCAGCTTGAAGCTGGCGTCGTTGCTGCTGGACTGACTTAGGTTCTTGTTGGCGCTATCTATGATGACGCGGCTGCTGATTTCACTGGTGCGGCCAGCCAGGTCCCATGCTGTCAAGCGCAGGCGGTAGACGCCATTAGCAAACTGTGCCGGGTCCAGGGAGGTCAGGTCAAGCTGGCCTGTGCTGTGGCTGGCGTTTGTGGTGACGCTGTTGAGGGTGGTCCAGGTGCTGGTGCTGTTAGCATCACCACCGTTTGCAGGAGCAATCTGCAGCTTCCAGCCCATCAGTTGGACTTCATTGAGCGTAGCCTGTATCAGGCTGGCGTTGCTGATGCTCAGTGGTGCAGTAGTCGCATCGCTGCTGGTCAGCGCTCCACCCCAGTTCAGTATCGGGGCAGTGTTGTCTTGTGGATCACGCACGCGTATGGTTTGGGTGGTTATGTTGCTGAAACCATCTACATCACTGGCTGTGACTTCCAGTTCCAGCAGACCAGGCTGCGCCGGATTAAGTTTGATACGACCTGTCGCATCAAGATTAACACTGGTCCAGTTACCAACACTGCTGTCACTGTTAATGACACGCATGCGGGTATGGATGTCTTTGATGCTACTGTAGGCACTGGCACGTACTGTCGCCAATACGGTCTGACCTGGCAGAACCGGCGTAGATGGCGTCAGATCAACCAGAATTGCCGGTTGGTTAGCATCAGCGTCTGCGACAACGCGCAAGGTAAATACTTGCGTCGCAATTTGCGTACCATCAAAGATGCGGGCTTTGATGTTCACATCGCCAAGCTGTGCAGGGCCAGGTGTCCAGTTGAGTTTGCCGTTGACGGCATCATAAGTGGCACCTTGCGGCAAATTATCAAATGCAATGCTCAGTGCCTGGGTTTGTGCTTCACCATCAGCGTCAACAACACGCAGGCCATCAGTTGCTTGTGTCAGACTACCGCCCTTAACCACAGGCAAGCTGAAGCTTTGTCCGACAACGACAGCGTGATTGCTGACTTGAATTTCTGGCGCACGGTTTACGTCCAGCACACGCACTTGTACGGTAGAGATGGTAGTAGCTTTGCCGTCAGTAGCAACAAAGCGGAAAGTAAATATTCCATCTTTTGCATGCAGGTTATTGACGGTATCGGCGTCTGGCGTCCATTCAAAATAACGACTTTGGGCATCAAACTTCACACCTGCGGGTGTGTCCTGATCGCGCAACAAGCTCACACTGGTGATATCCCCATCCGGGTCAACATCATGCAGGCTAAAGCCCAACGTATCCCCTTCTCTTACCAGTTGCAATGGCGTTTGCATGACCAATGGGGCCTGGTTGACGTTGGCAACATGAATCTCGATCAGGTGATCGGCATAAGCAGCACCATCGGTGGCGCGCAGGTTCAGATGGTACACACCTGCCGGGTCAGCAGCAGAAGAACTTTGTGCAGCCAGCATGCTGGGTGTCCAACTGAAGGTGGCTCGGGTCTGGCCATCGCTGCCGGTGGATGTTTGCATAGTCATGCCGTCTGGCATGCCTTTGACGGCCCAGTTGATGGCATCAAAGTCAGTATCACGCACCAGTACCGTGACAGACAAAGGCACGCCTTCGCTGGCGTTGACGACGCTGGCCGTGGTGCTGGTAGAAACCAGTTGTCCGCCGCTGGCCTGGACGTTCAAGACTTCTGGCGTGCTGTTGGACGCACGCACAACAATGCGTAAATCAGTGATGACGGTATTGGGTTGGGCCACAAAGTCTTCTGGCAGAATGACGCCAGAATTCGAAGGAGGCAAGCCACTGTCGCTGACTTCAAGGCTAATGTCGTGTCCACCCAACTGGGCTGCAGTGGGTGTCCATACCAGCCAGGCCTGACCGTATTGCGGATCACGCACAATCTGTGCACCGTCTGGCAAGCCCTGGGCGGCGAAGCTTAAAGCATCTTGATCAGGGTCGGTGACGCTGATGGGGATGCGCAGTTCCTGGCCGACGACGGCAACGGAGCGTGGGGCGACGCTGACGACTGGGGGTTCGGTCAGGCTGGTGGCGGACAGGACAAAACTACTAGACACAGAGAGTGCTTTTGTTGGATCACCGCCACCGTCATTTTGTGCGGTGACAATTATCTGGTAGTCACCTCGGTTGTTGGCACCAGGTGCAAAATGCAATGTAGCTTTTGCGTTACTTCCTGATCCCGTTTGTGTAAAGGTCGCGAAACGTGGCAAGCCTGTCACTGTCAATGTAACTGGTTGTCCGTTAGGGTCCGTCGCGGTGATAGGTATATCGATGCTGCTGCCTTCAGCGACAGATGCATTGCTAATGCTACCGAATACAGGAGCACTGAAACTGTCTTCTACTGTAATGGGGATGGTGATTTGACTGGATGCAGGTACGCCAGTACCGTCGCCATCATCTGTTGCAGTCACTGTGATCTGGTAGGTGCCCGCTTGCGTGAAACCAGGTGTCCAGTTGATTTCCAGTGTGTCTTCATCAAAAGTGGCACCTTGTGGTAAGCCGGTCACTACATAGTGGACACTGGATGTCCCTACCCCATCACCTGCTGGCGATTGAGGTAATAGGCGAATTTTTGGCTTAAACTCGGGATTATCTGGGTCATATGCAAACACACTGACTTGCAAGGGCTGTCCTTCAAGAACATGCCAGGTTTCAACAGAAGCAAATTGCGGTCCACCATTGGCATTCAATACATTAAACGCAAATGTTTGTGTCACTTCTGTCGTTTGTAATTCATCACCATCTGCGCTTATATAAGTCGCGGTCAAAGTAATTGGTACACTGAGTTTGCCATGCTGGTCGTAACCAGGAGTCCACGACAACCAACCAGTTTCTGAATTTAATATGGCCCCCGCCGGCAACCATGGGGCATCATAACTAAGCTTAACGACTGTTCCATCTGCCTGATGATATGTATCGACGGCGTCGCCTGCGCGTCTGGTTGCACCAGGAATCAGACCGGAAAGTTGCAGAGCAAAATTATCGCCTTCCCTTAATTGCTGCTCTGTCATAAGGTTCAGAACTGGTGACGCATAACCTTGATCAACGTGAATATTAAAGCTGTTAACTATCGTTGCTTTGCCATCCGTAACAACAAGACTGATGTTATTGTAGTCACCTGCCTGATCGTAGCTTGGCGTCCAGTTCAAGATACCGGTTGCAGCGTTGTAACTTGCACCTGCCGGTAAATTGCGCAACGTGACCGTCAACGGATCACCATTGGCGTCAGAGACTTTCACAAGGACAGCCAACGATTGGCCTTCCTTTAAAGTCAGATTTTCCATTTTATTAATAACAGGTGCAAAATTTCCATCCAAAACAGGTATGTTGAACTGACGTAAGGCCACACCGCCGCGAGAATCCTGAACGCGGATAGTTACTTTTGTATTCGCCAGATCGCGGACAGTTGGAGTCCATTGTAAAGTAGCGGTATTACGGTGGCCTGATGCTGTATTACTGACTGCCGCATCTGGAGTCAGAATCATTCCGGCCGGACCCTGTACGAGTTCCCAAAAGAACTGAGCACCATCCATGTCGTCAGCAGCGATGCTAGTTGTCCATGGTGTGCCCGGTGTTGCAGCGGGTATAATTCCCAAATCATTCAAGTCATATACTTCCCAGAATGAGAACAGTGTCGATGCATCTGCATCTGGCATGTCCACAGGCAATCCCAATACGTTTAGTAAATCTGCCTTACTAAAAACGTTTGAAGTATCTGCATTATTCAAATACGCGATTAATGCATCCTTATCAGCAAGATGTAGACTCGCAAGCAATCCAGTCATCGGAACGACGTCAATCGGAGCGACTGAATTACTCACAATCGAAAGTGTCGGCGGCGTATTCGCATACGGCAACGCATACACATTATGCGCCGCATCAAATTTCACAATTTGCCCGGTAGATGCATCGGTACTGACCAGACCAGCCATTGGCTTGACTGTCACTGTCTGATTTGCCAGGGTCTGGCCTGCCTTGATTTCATTGCCGTTGGCTGCCATGGCAGCGCTGAGGTCGATTTTCCAGAGGCCGGCTTGCTGGCCTGTGCCCAGGGTGGCGTTGTTGACTGCGCCACCGAAGTATTGGCCGGGGTCAATCAGCAAAGTGATGGGTGCATGCAGATCGTCCAGACCGATATTGGTGATGCTGATGTCATAGCTGATTTCACCTGTGGCATGGTTGGCGCGGGTGTTGTTGAAGCTGAGTTTGACATTGCTGCTAAAGTTCATCAGCGTGGTGAAGTTGCTGATGTAACCGGTTTCCAGCGGTACCTGGTTGGCGCTACGCAGAGTATTGGCAATTTGCAGTACCCAGCCACCTGCCGGTAAATCTGGCAGGGTCAGGATGACAGAACGTGTTGCGGCATTCCAGCGGGCGGCTGTGGGGTGCAGAGTGAGGCTGCTGTTGGTGCCAGTTGCTACAAAGCTGTAGTTCTGCGTGTTGAGTACGCTGGCGCTGTCACTGACGTCGTCACCGCTTGCCCCCGTCCACATGGCCTGATCAAAGTTGATGGCCACCTGGTTCAATGGCAAAGGCAGCATGGCCCCATCGGGGATGGTGCTGGCCAGGATGTGGGGTGGCTTGATCGGTGAAATCTCATCGATATGCCCAGTTTGTGCTACCAGGATGCGGCCATCTTTGGTGGACACAATGGCTTCGCCTTTGCTGCCGCCGCTGGCGACTTGCAAGACGCGGTGCGAGGCCAGTTCTATCATCCACACGCCTGCGGTGTGTGGTGTGGCTGTATCCGTTGTTGTCGGATGTTGCGCCGGGCTGCTGGACGCCAGCAACAGGCCTGCCAGGGGCGAGCCTGCCTGCCCAAAGCTGATGCTGTCGATGATGCCCGCCATGCGGTATTCCAACTGTGCCCTGCCAATTTCTTTGCCAGTCATCGGGAAGCTGATGATGTCGGTGGTGGCGGTTGGCAATGCGGTGTTGATGTCGCCACCGGTCCAGCGCACACCCCACAGGCGGCCATCAGTACCAAAGGCCAGGTCATTCACCCGTGTGTTGGAGAAATGCGTCCAGGTTTTTCCATTCGTGGCTTTGGGATTAAAGATTTCTATGCCATTGCCAGATGACACGTAGATGGCATCGCTGTTGGGGTCGATGGCCAGTGCCTGGGTCAATGCCAGCCCACCCGGGCCGGTTTGACGAGAAATTATTGACCCACTATGGGCGTCAAGCAGCAAAAGCTCGTTGCCAGTCATGACCCACAATTGGCCCAGTTTGTCGACAGCCATGTCTAATACCGGTGTGTCGAGTGTGAACAATGGGGTGACATTGTGACCGCCGTCTTTGCCGTAAGCGAAGACTTGATTGCGCTGGCTGCCGGCGCTGGCCAGGATGCTGCCGTCTGGCAGTTGTACCATGGCCATGGCACCGATATCGCCCTGGCTGGCGTCATAACCATCAGCAAAGCTGCGCAGTGTCATGGGGGCGATGACGCTTTGCAGGTCGCCCTTTTGTGCGGGTGCTACCAAGCCTGGCAAGGCTTGCGTGGCGGACTGGAAGAGGTCGTTGCTGACATAGGTGCGGTCATTGCTGGCGGCAGGCAATTCTGGCGTGCTTTGTACGCTTTGGTTGTTGCCCAGGGTGGCACTGCCACCGTCGTCTGGCAAGACGGCATTGCTGACGCTGGCGGCTTCGCGGTTGCCGGCATTGTCGGTCGCGGCTGCCAGAAATTCATACTGGTGCCCTGCTTTACCGGTGAAGACGGCCTGGCCTTCGGCGGAGGCGACTTGTTTTTTCCAGATATGGAAGTCACCACCGTCTTCAGATACATAGATGGTGACGGCTTTGACGCCACTGGCGTCATCAGCAGATTTCCAGATGACGCTGTAGTTGGGTGCGCCGGTCGCGTCTGCCGCCAGGGTGGACACGGTGACGCTGGTTTGTGGGGCTTTGGCGTCCAGCAGGTAGCTGACGTGGGCGCTTTCGAGTGGCGGCATGCCGTCAAACCAAATTGTGGTGCTGGCATCGACTTTAATATCAACGTTAGCAGCGCTGGCCGCATTGGGGCTGGCTTGTACGGTGTAGCCGACAAAGCCGCTGATGCTCTTGCCGCCGTCGTTTTGTTGTGGCAACAACAGGCCACGGCTGGCGTCGTTGAGTACTTCGCCGGTGGTCGGGTCGATGGCCTGCAATAACCAGGTGGCGGTATGGGTTGCTGCATCTACTCCGCCGCTAACGCGCAGGATGAAGCCTTTGTTGGCGGTAAAGTCAAAGTCACCCTGGAAGGTGGCACGGTCAGCCGGTACATGGACGTTGAGGTCACCGATCTTGATGTCGCTTAAACGCAGGGTGCGGGCATCGAGATTGCTGTCGAGCTGGGTGACCAGGCGTACCTGGCCCAGTGCATGGTCAGTCGGATTCTGGAAGCTGAAGGTGTACGGCAGATCAACATTCGCCGGTACATAAGAGATGCCCTGGGTATTCGGCAAGACTTGTGGCCCGCGTATGCCTATGCTGGTCTGGTCGGCAGTGGCTTGCGTTGCAGCCTGGCTCAGGTATTGGGCCAGGTTCAGTGCTTGTGGGCCGACTGGCTTGAAGTTCTGATCCAGCAAGCCGATATGGCGCAGATATTCCAGCTCTGACTGTGAGCCGGCAAAGACGTTGAAGTTGATGAAGTGGGTGGACTGGGCCGCATTGGCATTGTAGTCTGCCGCATCCGGTGCAACCGGTACGGGTACTTCGACGATGTCACGGTGTGGCGTCTCGCGCACTTCATTGTAGGCCACTGTTGCCTTGGCGGCATTGGGGTCACCGGCACTGTGGGCGGTATCGCCATACCATTGCTGCACTTTGCTGAAGAATTCAACCACGCTGGCTTGCGTGACGTAGCTGTCACCGCCCTTGCCCAGCAAGATGCCGGTGGCCAGGGTGGTGTTGAGGCTGACCACTTGTGGATTGAGACGGATGGGTGGTGCCTGGTCAACCGGGCGCAACATGCCCCCTGCTTCCAGTGCGGCCAGCCAGCCTTGCGTCCATTGCGAGGCATCAGCAGCCAGAATTTGCAGGTTCAGCGGTGCGGTCTTGTCAGCCAGGATGGCGCTACGCAGTTGTTGGGCAAAGTTACTTTGCTCGGCAATGAATTCATCGCGGGTAATCGGTGTCGCCACGCCAAATATGTTGAAGCGGAAAGGCAGTGCGGTAATTTCATTTTCATTTAAGTGGATGCTGTCTATCCCCTTGAACTTGGCGGCCAGGCCTGCGGATATCTTGTCGAGGTCATTGACGCCACCATCGAGCAAGCCAGCGGCTTTCCAGTCTGGGCGGATTTGGTACAACTTGTTGCGCAGGCCGGTAAAGTCACGCGCTATCCATTCGGCCAGGCCGGGATAGGTCTGGACGTTGAACGTGGCACTGGCCATGCCATTGGCTGCCACGTCAAAGGCGTAACCCGGGGTCAGGTTGAAGCCATTGGTATTGACCTGGCCATCCAGCGACGCCCATGGGATGTCTTTGCGGGTGGTGCCGTCGGTTGGTGTGGTGCCGTAGCTTTGGTTATTGGCAATGTCAGGAGAAATCTGCCCCGTCGGCTGGCCACCCACGTTCGATGCGAGGGTGACATACGGTAATTTAAGACCATCGATGATGTTGTCGCTATTGCCCATATTGGTGGCACCAATATCAAAGCGGACATACGGTGTATCAACGTTGGTCAGGCTTTGCAATGCGACGCTGTAGGTGGCACTGTCACCCGGGTTGATGTTTTGTGAACCGCCGATACCGATGGTGACATCGGGTTCTATCATGCGGTCTACCAGGTAGCGGAAGCTTTCTGTGACGGTTTGGCCGTCAGGGTTGATGACCTGAACATCGTACAAACCATGCGGCACGTTTTGCAGGTTGAATATCGCACGGATATGGGTGGCATCAATCACTTGCCAGCGATCTGGCTGGATTTCAAACACGCCGGGGCGTGACAGTTTGACCAGTGCACCGGCCTTGAATTGTGCACCCTGGATATCCATGCTGACCCAGCGATGGCCATCATCACCGGTACCACCAGCATCCGGGGTGATGCCGGTGATGGACAGGGGTACCAGATCAGCACGTACTGTGACAGGCGTGCCTGCGGCTGATTCGCGACTGCGGATCAGGACGTAATAATCCCCTGCCTTGGTGCTTGGTATGATGGCTTGCTGGTCTGGCGAGACGGCGACACCGTAGGCGGCATCGTAGTTGTAGCCGCTAGGGATGTCGCCATAGCGGATATACACTTCGTTGGCCCCGTTGGCACTGGCTGAATCCAGCAATACCCTTAAGGTTTCCCCTGCGGCCACTTGTACTTTGTAGACCAGGTTTTGCCCGCTGGACAGGGTGGTGTTGACCGGCGTTGCCAAAGGCAAAACTGGTACGGTGACGTTCAAGGTGTTGCCAGATGCCAGCAGGTTATTGGCTTTGCCAGGCGGCAGATGTACGCCATTGGCGTCATAGCTGATCTGGCCTTCATACACCTGGTTGTAGATATCTGGACGTACAATCACGCGCCATGCACCTTCTTTCAAAGGCGGCAGACTGGCGATCAGTTTGCCAGTGTAAGACTGTTGTGCACCCAGATCACCGTCGTGGGCGACTTTGCCCAGCAAGATATCGCCCAGGTTCCATTGATTGTCGGATGACAGGTAGATGGAATCGGTCCAGCTGCCATAGGCCGGATTGTCGGATACGTTGTTGACGGTGTAGTTGATTTCTACACTTTGGCCCACTTGGGCAGTCGTCGGCAAGGTGACTGAAGCCACGACCAGGTCTGCCGGTGGTGGTGTTACGATCAGCAAAGGCTGATCAGCGGCGGCGATGTTGTTGTCTTTATTGACTTCATACACGGTAGCCCTGCCTGCACCCATGCCGGTATCAGGGTCGGTCACGACAAACACGTAGTAGCTACCTTCGAGTGTGCCTGGTGCTTTGAAGCTGATGCTGGCATCGTAAGACGAAGAGGCTGTCAGACCACCATTGTGGCTGACATAGCCTAAGTATTTGTCGTTCTTGATGTCAAGATTGCGGTCTTTGGACAGGTAGATCAGATCGTTCCAGCCATGTTGATCGGCTGGGGTATCACTACCCTGGTTGACGACATGGTATTTGACGGTAAAGTCCTGGCCGGCCACGACGGATTGTGGAATGTCTATTTTGGTGATGACCAGGTCAGGTGGTGCTACCGCCGTAATTGGCAGGGCCATGCTGGCAATGTTATTGCCTTCTTTATTGAATTCGGCAACTGAGCCGCCCCCTGCCCCGCTCATATCGACCACTAGCAAACCATCACGAATGGAGCTAGGCGCCGGCGTTGAACTGCTGTCGCGTGAGATATCCGTGTCGGCCTTGAGGATCAGATGGAAATCACCACTGATGGAAGTTGGCAAAGTAAATGACACGGTATTGACATAGGACTCGCCCGGTTGCAGATAGCGTGGATTACCAAATGCATCCACCAGGGCGGTGGCGCGCATACGGAAGAATTTTTCGATATCGCTGCCGTTGTCGACGACAGGGTAATCGGTGTCGTCGATGGAGTCATCGCGCGACAGGAACAGGCCGTCGTACCAGGACGATACCCTGGTCGCACGCTGGCCAGCATTCACCACGGTCCAGCTTGCTGTAACGGTCTGACCGGCTTTGGGGTTAGGGTCAGACAGGGTAAAGGAGCTGACTTGCAGGTCAGCCTCTTTGAAAGTCACGTTGAAGCTGCTTTGGCCAATATTGTTTTTGTTGTTGACGCCTTCAAATACGCTGACGCCATACAAGAGATCGCGCGCACTCGCATTGGTGGTCGGATCACCGGTCAGGTCTTCATAGGTAGCGCCATTAGAACTTTGCGGACCCAGTCCGTCGCCGACATAGTAAGTGGCATCGGTGACGACGTACACATAGTATTGCCCGTTGATACCGGCAGGTAAAGCAAAATTGCCTGTGGTGGTATAGCTTGCCCCTGCTGCCAGACCGCCATCGTTTTTATGGACGACGGAACCGATTTGTGTCAGGTGTTTGGGATCGAACTGCGGGCTGGTGCCAACATAGATGTTGTCTACCCAGCCTTTGGTGCCACTCCAGACTGCGGCACCTTTGTTGGTGACGGTCCAGGTAACAGGCGTGAGTTCGCCAGAATCATTGTCAGGCTGGGTGATGACGGCAGTCACTTGCAAGTCAGCAGGCGCGTTGCTGATGTTGGCAGCAATTGCCAATGCATTATTGGTTTCATCAAATTCATCAATGCCTTCGTAGCCATTGGTGTCTGTCTGAACCACAACAAAGCTGCCAGATACGGAAGGGCCCAGTTTTACGGTGTCACTGACGGTGTATTGTTCACCATTGCCAAGACTGCGGTCTTGTCTGTAACTGCCCAACAGCCATTTGACTTTGGCTTTGGATAAATCGGCGTTGTCTGCCAGCCAGACACGATCGGTCCATTTGCCACTGACGGAAGCGGAAACGCTCTTGACGGAGTAGTTGAAGCTGAAATCTGTGCCTGCGACGATATTGTGGTCGAAGTTGACCGAGGCAACCGTCAGATCAGGTTTGGTGACGCCCAGGACGTTAATGACCCTGGCCTTGAAGTTGTCACTTTGCACTGCGGTCGGATCATCTGGATTGACGTTGGAAGCCAATGTGTCTTGCGGGATGACGTTGTAGGTATCGGTCCACACGGTGATATTGTATTGACCAGAGCTGATATTGTCAGGCAAGCGCACGGACAGGTTGCCAAGATAATCTTCACCCACGCCCAATAAGCCGGTATGGCTGACCTGGCCCAGCAAGATGTCGCCTTTGCTGGGTGATGGCTTGCCTTTGCTCCTGGTCAGCCAGACGGTGTCGGTCCAGCCATTGACACCGCTGCTGTCACCACGGGTTGCGGCTTCGCCCTTGTTGGTGACTTTATAGCTGATATCAATAGCAGCACCAAATGAGGCTTGATCCGGGGCGACGACATTGCTTGCCACCAGGTCCGCAAACGGGACTGGCTCGATATTGATTTTTTTGACGGCGATGTTATTGGTTTCGTTAGGGAATTCTTCTATACGATTATCCACATCGGCAGCCACCAGGATGTAGGCGTCACCACGATAACGCAGCGGTATGGTGAAGCTGGCCAGTTGACTACTATAGCTGTCACCTGGCACCAGTGCCAGTGCATTGTCGATTCGGCCCAGCAGAAGCGAGTTGCCATCCAGCTTGCCACTGAGTGACAGGTAAACGGCATCTACCCATTTGCCAGAGGTCGGCACGGAGCCGGTATTGGTGATGGTAAAACTGACACCGGCGTTGTTGCCCGCTTTGATGTCACCGACCACGGTGATCTGGCCTGCATGCAAATCCGGGCGTGGTGTCAGATCAATTTGAATCTGGCTGCCGGACAAGGTCACGTTGTTGGTTCTTGCGGTGCCATATTCGTAAATCTGCGCGTCTGCATCGTTGTTACCCAACAGGCTGTTGGTGGTGACGCGGATGCGATAGGCACCTTCGGTACGCAGTGGCAGGCGGATTTCTTCTTTTCTGGTGTAGCTGATGCCTGCGTCCAGACCCTGGGTATAGGTGTAACTGCCCAGACGGATTGCGGCACCGTCACCGGTGATGGGTACCAGTTCTACCGTATCTGTCCATTTACCGCCGGCAGGTACAGTGCCTTGATTTTTCACTGTCCACGACAGATTCACCAATGCACCTTCTTGTGCATTTGGTGGCACTTCAATTGAGGTGACCGCCAGATCAGGGGAGCTGGACAATTGCACGGGCACGGCAACCACGGTGGTGTTGTTGTCGGTATGGGTAAACTCGAACGGGCCACCGGTTTTGACGTTGATGTAGTAGTTACCTTCAATCCCATCTGGAATGTTGACCATTAAACTGCGGGTGTAGCTGCCGTCAACCGCCAGTTGCCCCAAATGGCTGGAACTTGCCAGGTCATACCGGGTGCCACTGCCATCCGGGTTGCTGCTTAACCAGATGCTATCTGACCAGTTGCCGGTGTCGGTAATGCCGATACCGCGATTGGCAACCGACCAGGTGACTTGCAGGGCTTGGCCGCTGTTTGCTGGTGACGAGGTGGTGACGGACTCTACGCGCAGGTCGGCATAGGGTTTGGGCATGACATCGAGCGTAGTGGCAGATTCGAGGGTGTTATTGCTTTCGGCGTCGTTTTCCCAAACCTTGCCGTCTTTGTCGACCTTGACGAAGACATGGCCATGGCGGCTGAGGCCATCCTGGCTCAGGTAGGTTACGGTTCCGGTATAGGTGTCACCGACTTGCAGGCCACCAGTGTGTTCGACTGTGCCGAGGATGATGTCGTCGCTGTTGCCAACGATGTCGTCACTGGAATAGATCACGACGTCGGTCCAGGATGCGGTTCGGCCCACGCCTGTACCCTGGTTGATGACGCTGTAGTTGACGGTAACACTTCCCAATTCACCAATCACCAGACTTGGATTGGTCACCGATTGAACGGCCAGATCCGCATAGCTGTCTTGTGCAACATTGATGCTGATGTCGGTCTGGTTATTGTCACGGGCACCGTCTTCGTTGATGGCATTGTCAGGATTGGTGACAATGATCAGGCGGTATTGTCCCTGGCTGTCGACAGGCAGCTTGACATCCAGGCTGCCAGTCGCGCTGGCACCGGACGCAATGAGGCCATGATTCAGTTCACCAAGTTTAATGTCATCGGCACTCAGATTACCGTCGCGTGACAGGTAAATCACGTCACGGACATTGCTTGCACTGGCTGTACCGTTGTTGCGGGTGGTCCAGTTCAAGGAAATACTTTCGCCGCCTTTTAGCAGGCCACTGGCACTGAGTGTGTCGACTGCCAGATCAGGGCTGACGACGGTGATCTGTGTGCTACCGACATTGTCTGCTTCATTGAGTTCTGAAATGTAGTTAGGTGCATCGGCAATGATGTCCAGGCGCCATTGACCGACTGGCACATTGGTGAGATTAAAACTCAACTGACTGGTGAAGGATTCGCCAGGGAGGAGTTTTCTGACGGTGCCTGGTGAATTGGCTATGGTGATAACCTGGGTCGTATCAGCGATATTGACCAAGCGCAGTTGTTCTTGCGTCCAGCTATCTGCGGTTTCATTGCCACTGTTTTTAATGGTGTAGTTGACTTGTACGGTATCACCTACTTTCCAGACCTGATCACCACTGACCGTAGTGACTGTCAGGTTCGGTTTTGGTTGTGGTGAAATGGTGGTAGCTGTCAGCGCGGCAGCAATATTATTATCGGTATTGCCGGGTTCATAGGCGTTCGCGAAGGCATCGGTTTTGACGACGAAATAATATTGTCCTGTTAGGGTTTCAGGCAGGGTAACATCCAGTGCGCCAGTATAACTACCGCCCACACTGACGGCACCCACATGGGTCAGGGAACCCAGCAGCACAGCATCGCTATTGAGTGTCGGTGTGGTGGACAGATAGACCTGATCCACCCAGCGGGTCACGTCGGTTGCCAGGTTGCCTTTGTTCTGGACGCTCCATTCAATTCTGCTTGGGCGACCGGCATACGCTGCGACCGGTGCCGTCGTGACGACTGGCACCAGGTCGGTATAGGTGGAAGCAATCGCCACTGGTGCGGACAGGCGCAGGTTGTCTGCGCGTGTATCGGGTTCTACTACAGCACGATTGACATCCGTGATGACGGCAAACCGGTAGTTACCGGTCAGGCGTGCTGGTATGTGGACGGTGGCCGACTGGGTGTAGCTGTGATTGACATCCAGCGACGCCGTATATTTGACGTTCGCGAGAACAATATCGTCACTATTGCCAGCGATACCATCACTGGTGAGTATCAAGCGGTCGGTCCATGTGCCGGAAGCGGGGGCAGAACCGGAATTGCTGACTACCCAGGAAATAACAACATCATCACCAGAACTGATATTGGCCGGTATCGTCAGGCTGCTGACGTTTAAGTTGGCATAATTATGGGTGGATGAGGCGAACTGACCGCTGGCGGTGTTGTTGGTTTCGGCATTGCCAAGTAAATTTGTTTCAAAGATGCTGCCAGCACCTGAGGTATTGCTGTCGGCAACAATGCTGACATCAAATTGACCACTGCCGGTCAAGCCTTTTGGTAAAGCCAGTTTGATGGAACGTACGCGGGAAGCACCAGCAGCAAGGGTTTGGCCTGCATCTTCGGGGAAGCCGATCGCGGTATCGAAAATGACACTGCCAAGGGAACCATCCAGATTGCGCTGGCGCACGACTACCCGGTCCTGATAACCTGCCGGTGCGGCCACTGCGCCATGATTGACGTCTTCCCATACGACGGTGACCAAATCACCGTCTTTGATGCCGGTTTCCAGGACACCGACATTGCGCACCTGTAAATCCGGGCCAACAGCAAAGGTCTGTTCACCGACATTATCGCTTTCCAGTGCACCAGATGCATCGTACTCTGGCACTTGTGAATTGGCATCGACGATGACGCGCAAACGGAAACTGCCAATGGCACTGATGCCGCTTGGCCACACAATATGGGCGTTGCGCGAGACATTCGTGCCACTCGCCAGATTTTGACCGGCAAAGCTTTGGGTCAGGTTGGCGACGGTAACACCGGTGGTCAGGTTGACCAGTTCAACGCGTTCAGTCCAGGCACCAGCGGCGGCGGCATTGCCGGTGTTGGCGGTGGTCCACCGGATATTGACCTGGTCTCCTGCCTGCCAATTCGATGCAGGCGACATGTTGATATCGCTGACCTGTAAATTCGGGTACGGTGCCAGGCTGCTGCTAAAGCTGGTAGTTGCCAGGTTGTTTTGCGCGGCATTACCGGTTTCTTCCTGCACATTGTCGGAATTGGTCTCGATGGTGACTTCAAGATCACCAGCACCAATAGGGCCCACCGGCAGACGCAGCGTCACTGTCCTGCTGACAGAGGCACCTGCTGCTATAGGGCCATTGTTTTGCGATTCAAGATAAGGCAGATTAGCTTGCAGGACAATATCGCCAGTACGTTTATTGCGTACCACAACGCGTTCGTTAAAGTCACCGATGGTCGGTTTGTTTCCTTTGTTGACTGTCTGCCAGTTAATGCGGATTTCAGCGCCTGATTGCAGGGCTGTGTCTGTCGCAACAGGAACAACATTGACATTCTGGACCGCCAGGTCAATGCCGGTGGTGGCGGTATTGTCCAGATCAATGATGCGTGGATTGGTTTTTGGGTTAACGAACACGGCCAGAGTGTAAGGGACCGGTGCATCAGTGCGTGCGCGGTCTTCTACATCGATGGTGTATTTACCTGCCACGGTGGCAACCAGTGCCATGTCACCCAGGTCACCATAAGCAACCTGGCGGCCATAGGGATCGACCACGCGGACATTGGCTGTGTAGTTGAAATGCCAGCCGCCTTTTTCTGGTTCGTAGACATAGCTGTGTTGTGCCAGGTCACGGAAATCAAGATAAATGCTGTCACCCGCCTGGGCGTTAATGCTATAGCTGGTGGTCTCGCCTGATGGCAATAAGCGCCCTTCCACAATTTGTGCATTCACCAGGGGTATTGCTGCAGCGGTATCGAGCAGACGGAAACCAAAATCGGTCGTTGCGCTACCATATCCATACACCGTGAGGGTGTAGCTTCCTGGCTTCAAATTGAATTCGCGTGCACCGGTGTCATAGCCATCGGTATCTGGCAAGCCTTGGTTCGCCAGATTGCCGTCGCTATAGGGACCATCCAGACGCCAGGCGACTGAACTGCTGGTGACCATGTTCAAACGGTCAAACTGGACCAGCTTTGCCTGATCCAGGGTGAACGAGAATGTGCGACTATGCTGCCCCGCAGGCAGGGTACCGGTGACGGTTTGCCCCAGGCTGATGTTGCGGACAGCGCTGTTGGAAACCTGGGTCAGCTGCAAGGAAATACTGCTATTCGCACTGTTGCTGACATCACCTGGATTATCAAGCAACAAATAGACTGGCGCAGTCTCTGTGACTTCATAGGCAGGGACATCTTCATTGGCATTGCCATGTTGCAGCAACTGACCAAACTGATTGAGCAGGCGCCAGCTTCTGCTGGTGTAATTACCTGTTCCGCCGAGTACATTAAGGCTCAGTTTGTTACCTGCTACCGCATCTATTTTGTAGGCGAGCGTTGCAAAACTACCCAGCGCGGCACTTACCGACTGTTCAAGTTGCAAGTTTGAAACCTGGCTGTCATTCAAATTACGCAGCGTGAAATCGTAAGTACTTGGGTAATTCCTTTGTGTGATATTTAGTGTGTAACGCCCTGCTTTGAGGAATTGCGCTTCACCATAGCTATTGGTTTTAAAACTCACGCCATTGGCGTCGGTAATCTGGGCGCTTTGATTATAACCATTGTTATCAGGCTTGACATTTCGATCCAGGTACCACAGACCAGATTCGCTGATTTCAAATGGGAAGCTTTGTGTTTCGTTGGCATTGATCGTGCCTGATGCGCTGAAGACAGATGTCATGGTGTCTGGCACATCGGCTTCACCGATGGTGGCTGTCAGGGAATAGGCGTTGGACGGCACATCCGACAAGCTGTCACGCTGGACCTTTAGCAAGAACACGCCGCCATCGCCTGCTGTTATATCAGCATCGCCACTGGCAGGATTCCAGGTTGCCAATACATCGCCTGTAGTGGTGCGTATTTCAACAATGCCACTGCCAGCCCATTGCTGGGCAGACAGATGGATGTGGTCCCCATTACGCGCTTTGATTGACCAGACAGACTGGGTGTCGTCACCGCTAGGCATGCTTAATGTCTGGGCAACACCACCTTGTCTTTCCAGGTTTTGTGTTGCTGGTATCGAGGCCAGGGTGAACCGGGTCGTGCCCTCTGCTGTGTCTACATTATTTCTGACACGTACAAAATAGTCACCTGCATCCAGGAAAGCATCTGTCTTGCTACTACGGTCGGCGACGATGTTGCCATTGGGCGTCACAATTTGCAAATCCGTGAACTGGGAGTTGAGGCTGATATCGCGCAACTGTACCCAGCCTGCTGCATCCATGCGGAAGTGATAGTTGTACTGGTCCTGGCGGGTTGCCATGGCGACGGATGTTGGCTGGTTCCAGACCAGTTCAGCGGTCGCTGCTGCGGGTTGCCTGAGGTTCAGCTCTATGTGCAATGGAACATCGCTATCAGCAGACTGTTTGGCGAGGAGGTAGACGCTACCTGTTTCTGGTGTGGTAAAGCTGATGGAACTGCCATTGCTACTGCCACGGTTAATGGTGCGGCCAAACTGGTCAATGATGACATATTCAAGCGCATCCTGATTGCTAACCGGGCTGGTAAAATCCAGATTGTATACGCGACCAGACTGGGTATCGAGCTTGAATAATCCCAGGCTGCGCCCTGCCCCCATGTCGGCACTCAAGTTGCCCGGTGTGGTCTGGGTGATGGCGGCATCGGTCAACGACAACAGTTTAAAGCCGAAATCGCCCGTATTTGCTCCCGCAGCACCCACGTCGATGCTGTAACTGCCAGCACTGAGTGTTTTTAGTGCATAGCCTGACTTATCCGACAGCGGCAGACTCAACAGATTACCTTGCGGACCAGTCACGGAAAGATAAGCTGCACCACCCATCGCATCCATTACAACGGTGGTGTCGTGATCCAGCGTAAAGTGGTAATGATTGACGTTGCCGGGCTTGGTGATGGCCGCATTGATCTGGTCGCCTACCTGGATGTCGGCGACTGGTTCGGCGATATTACCGATATATACGGTACTGGTGCGGGCAGCGGCATCACTTTCATTGTTACCTGTCAACACAAATATATAGTCGCCATCCGTTGGCAGAGTGACTTGTTTTGATCCATCATAATTTGAATATTCTGTGCCAGAAATAACAGATTTACCATCAGGACCAATCAAATCCCAGCGCTGACTATTGGAAACACCGCTCATTAAACGGGTATCGATAATGATTTTCTGACCGGCATTACCATGCACTTGCCACGCTGTCGCCTGGTTGCTGTGTTCAACCGTAATAGGGGTAACTGTATCAAGCGTAAGTGCGGGTAAGTCGCCGACTGGTGTCGTTGAGAAACGGAAAGCGCCAGGTGCATCCTGGCTAGGTACAAACTGTAGCTTGTATTGCCCAGCATCTAAGCGATACGCGGCTCTTTGCACAAATACATTGTTATTTCTTGCACCAAAAATATCTGATGCAATATCGGTTCTCTGCAGAACGACTGTGTAAGCACCACCGCTGATATCAAACCAGACGGTAGTCGGTTCAGTCAGAGTAAAGAGATAATTTTTCTTATCAGCAGGAACGTTGAGAGAGCCGCTGACGGCGCTACCGAGTACATAGTTTTCTTGTTCAATTTTTCCTTCGGTGAGAGCAAAATCTACACTGCCATTCAAGCCAATTTGCCCCCCGTGCGCGTACATCTGTACGGTATAAGTACCGTTTGCGGGCGCGGTAAAGGCAATGCCGGTATCTGGGGCATCATTGTAATTGCGCGTGTAATGCCTGATCGAACCACTGGAAACGGGCAATCCGTTCGCATCAACGACCTTGTAGAAAATTTCTGAATTGTATTGGAATGGAGTAATCGTATCCAACCAATAGGTCTTGCCAGCTTCGCCAGCAATATTGATCACTTTATCCGGAGCACCATTCGTCCAGTTGACGGTCGTGACATCACCAGTCTTGATTGCATCTTTATTTTGCAGCAGTGTATTGCTAAACGAAAAAGCAACAGGCCAGCTATTCCCCCAATAATTCGATACGCGCAATGTATATGTGCCTGCAGGAATACTAAACGCATATTGTCCGTCATTTCCCGCCCCTGAATTCAGACTGGATATGCTGTTACCAAATGCATCGACCAGACTATATTGAGCTGCATTGGTCAGGTCAGACAAAGTGAATTCAGATGCCGTATCTGCTTTGAAAGAATAGCTATAAGCTTGGTAACTGTGCAGGAACTGATTATGGACAGCCTGCCCAAGTGGCAACGGCGCAGCAACGTTCGATTGCTGGTTAACGGTAAATCGAAGTGCTGTACCACCTATCATACCAAACGCATTGCGCGCCACCAGCAACGTATAATGGCCGCTATGCGCAGGCGTGAATTGCAGATCCTGGTTTTTGGAAGGATCACCTTCCCAAACTTTTACTCCGGCAGCATCATATAAACGGAAGTAATTGCCTAGTGATGCATCAGCCAACCCAGTCAGGAAGGTATCCCCAGTGGCGGCAAGGTCTATACCAAACAAGGCATAATTTTGATCTGCCGCCATATCTACACTGATCTTGTCGCCAGACTGAATTTGCTGCGACTGACCAGCATTGACCAACTTGAATCGCGCAACGCCACTGCCATTGCTTAAGCTAATCTGGTAATGGCCGGCCGGTAGCCATTTTACCGGTGTTTTCCAATTACCTTCGCGTGAACCATAAACATTCAGGTTACCCCAAAACTGCTCACCGATATGACCATTGGCTTCAACCCCACGCGGCCCTGTCAGTGTCCAATCCTGATAATTCCCTTCTTGCCATTCAAGTGCAACCCAGCCATCGGTGGCGACATCGAAGTCATAGCGTGGGCCAGGTGGTGCCTGATACGCTACAGTTTGATCTATGGCGATTGCAATCGCGTTTTCCACTACAGGAGTAACTACTGGATCAGGTACCGTCGTCACCTCCGTTGCAGTCGAAATGAGGGAAACGGAAGCATCTATGGTGGTTGAATCAAAGGAGTAGTTGCCATTTGCGCCATAGCCAACTACAAAATCGATTGTATCTCCAGCTCTAAGTGTCCGTCGCGCAGTAATGCTCTTGTCGTCACCTGCGCCAAAGTATTCATTTATTTGCGCCGCGTACAAAGAGGTTCCATTTTCGAACACATGCACATCGGTTGTCGTCGGGGAACCAGCAAATGAAATGCCAGAAAATAGCCCTTTGATATCGTAAACACCAGAAACCGGGGCCGTCCATCTCAACATTGCCGCCTCGCCTGAAGGACCCGGGTGAGCGTATAAAGTACCAGGTGTAACTCTGACTGTGCCAAATAACTCTATTTGATTGGCAGTAGAGTTATGAGATATCCCTGGTGCACCAGGGCCCCATTGATCAATTCCATTATTTTGACTGTTTGTCGAAAACGCCTGAAAACTCTGGCCAACCGCCTGCGAGTAACCATAAGTCCACGCAGAATTTGGATTTTCCGAAGAAGAAAAATCATTGGCTGCATTGAATGAACTCTTATAAGAGGCGTGATCTACTGACTCAATTTTGAACTGCAGCGGAGCAGTGGTCGTATTAGCGCCACGATAGACGATTACATATACCGCTTCATCATTGACTTCCGACCAGCTATTGGCACTTGCGGATGCCGGGTCTCCTGTTTGTATTAAATTTCCTTTTGCGTCGTATACCTCGTAATACTGGCAGGTTCCTGTACCACTCAATCCTTTAAATTGATAATTTTTTCCTGCGCTCGCGTCGAGCTTGAACATAGCCACCGTCTGTCCGCTAGCGAAGCTGCTATCAACACTCTGATCTGCGGTAATGGTAGTTGCATCGGATGTGGAGTGAACAGTAAACGAAAAATCAGATCGGTTTGAAGAGAAACCAAGATTGTATTGCCCTGCTGGCGCAAAGGTGAGCGCTGCAGGAGCTTGAATTTGTCCATCAGCACTTAATCGCGGCAAGGATGTATTGACACTCACTCCCATGCCTGTTAATTGTATTAATTGAGTCTGTGATGATGGAGATTCAATCAATAATAGGCCTGCTTGCACAAGATCGAGCGAATACGTCGGCAGTGTCGTGTTTTCAGTAAATTGTGTTGATGTGCCAAATACAATTGGGTCACCTGGTACGGTTGTCACTTGTTGCGCAGGTGTACGGATCACAGTCAAAGTTAAATTATCGTTACCAGCCATCAATCGTGTAACACGCACAAACACATCACCTTGTGCCTGGGTCTGATTGAATTCGCCGGTTGCTGTGGTGTTACCGCTGGACGCAATACGGCCATAGCGATCAAAAGCCTGGACGCTGAACTCGCCATTTTGGGCGTTGAGCGTGTAACTAAAATGGTCCGTTGGTGTGGATGCAAGGCGATACAGCGCAGATTCCCCCACAGCCAATGTCGGCAAGTCAGTAGCGACCTGGTTGGCCAGGTCCTGTGCCGTCTGTACCGAACTGGCATTGACCACATAATCACCGATTGCATTACCCGCTTGCACGACGAGTTCATAGTCGCCTGCGACCAGGTAGGCAGGAACCGCATCCGCGCTTTGGGCTGCATTCAGGGAATGCCAGTCAATGACGGCTCCATTTGGCCCGCTTAATTGCCATTGTCCATTGTTCAAACCAGCAATTGTCTGGAACAACCAGGTACCGGATTGTGCCAGGTGGAAGCTATTTTTTACGATCTGGCCGGGGGCAATAACAGTCCCGCTCAAAGCGGTTGTTGCTGTGTTGCTGAGCGTTCCATTGTCGTGCGCAACATTGCTCCATGTTTGCACAGCCAGATTTCCAGAGAAGCCTGCATTGTTTCTTAATGCACCGCCTAGCCACAGGTAATAATCACCGGCCTGAGGCAAGGCAATGGTGGCATAGTCACCATTGCCTAATTCGCCTGTTTTTACGATATGACCTGCGCGGTCGGTTACCTGGTAATGGGCAACGGCGTTTGACTGGTCGAACTGGGCGTGGAAACCCAGATTCGAATTCGCATCGGCATGCAGTTTGTAGACATTGTCAGCATGTCCGGACGAAGAGCCTACCGCAATAAGCTGTCCGCTAGTCACATTCTGAGGTGTTGATTCTGCGATGGATAAAAGTTTAAAATCAAGGGAAGCGGTCGAACGCCCTGAGTTGGAAAATTCGATGCGATAACGCCCCGGTAATACTGCTGTGGGTGGTAAATCGATTTCATCACGGCCCGCTGACCAGCCTGAGACAGCCTGCCCTTTGGCATCCAGCAAACGCCAGCTTGCGTCACTCACGTTGGACAATTGATCCCATTTGAGCCAGCCGCTTTGTGTCACATCAAAATCAACATTGGCAGCGGCACCAGGTGTCGGCAAATCCACATGATAAGTTTGTCCTAATACCCCTGCGATAACAGGCGGTGTTTGCTTATACAGCAGGAATGAAAACGGTATTGTGCCACTTTGCGACGTCGCTTCGATGCTGACCCAATACTTACCTGTCTGGCTGACAACGATGGTGTCGCTATCGCCCCAATACCCACCATTTCTCACTACACTGGCATCGGCACCAAAGACGCGCCAGTTCCAATCAGATCCGCCGTTATGCGCGAAATACAGCCTGTCCCCTGCCTGCACATCAATGGCATACAGCGCTGCCTGGCTTGATGGGTTTATTTCGCCGCTGACTGCGGTATTGGCCTGTACTGGAATGGCAGCCTCTTCGCCCAGCAAACGGAAATGGTAATTTCCAGTCTTGCCATCCTTCGCATTGACTGTCAGGTGATAGGTGCCTGCATTCAGATCAAGGAAGCTATCATTGCGTTCTTCAAGACCTTTGCTTGGAAACAAGCTTCTGACGCCATCATCGAGTTGCCACTGGATTTGATCACCCTGCACGCCGTCAAAGAAAAAGCGTGACCGCTCCTTGACTACAAACTGATAAGTATCCTGTTCGCCAGGCTGGACGATGCTGCCTTCTATATCGTGCACGCCAGGCAAGATGACATCTGCATAGCCCGTCACTGGCTGCTGGGAAACCAGCTCGCCCTTGCCGTCATAGGTATACAGGGTGCGGACATCTCCTGCATTTTTAAGACCATCTATCACTTGTGAAAGCGTGCCTTCTGCCCGCAGTTCAACACTGACTTTTTGGGCGTAAACACGCTTTTCAGTCATTTGTTTGGCACCGTCATACAGCGATTGTGTCAGTACACCACTGGCATCGAGTGTCGCCAGCAGCAGACCATCGCGGTCATAGAAATGACGTGTACGACTGTCTTTGGCCGCATCTGCCACCAGGCCAATATCTGCTGCAACTGGGCTGCCACCCAAATTGCTGGTATTGATGTGCGTGAAGTAAGAAATGACTTCTGTCAGTTGGGAAGTACCGTCATAACGGTTTTCTGTTACTGCACCATTGCTGGCAATTTGATAGACCAGGCGGCTGGCACCATCAAACACTTGCCATGTTGATGTGTCAGTTGCTGTCGACGCTGGTCGCAGGTCTGCAAGTTTGAGGTTCTTAGGCTCGCCATTTGGCCCTGTCAGAGTAGTCACATCCAATGCAGTGGCGTACAGGTGGGTCCTGGTCAGGTCACCCGCTTTGTTATAGCTGAATTCAGTCAGCTTGCCAGCGCTGTCGATGGTGGCAATGTTATGCCCGGCATCATCATAGAATTTCCAGACTTTTATGCCGCTTTGGTCCTGGTAGGACGTGACCTGTCCTGCTGCATCATAGTTATAGCTGGCAACGGCAGTTGCACCGTCAGTTGCCGACGTGACGAGGTGTCCGAGGTTGTCATAAATATTAACTGTTTTTACGCCTGCTGCATCCGTCAACGTGACGCGTTTTGCCAGATCATCGTATTGATTGACCGCCGTGGCCTGGTTGCCTTCTGTGACGCTAAGGATACGGCCCAAACCATCATAGGTATAAGTGGTTTGTAGTGCCGTCTCTACATCCAGTTTGGAAAGAAGATGACCCGCCTGGTCATAGACGTAGCGTGTTTCTGCCTGGCCATCTGCCACACCATCAAAAGCGGGATTGACCAGAACTTTGGCAAAACGAATGACGCTGCTTAATTGACCGTGGGCGTCGTAACGCATGTCTGTGCGCACAATGTCGGTCCGGGACTGCGCTTGTCCATCTTTGCTATGGACCAGGTTTTGCACCATCGTGTTGATGGCATCTGCAGTTTCATTGCCGTTGAGGTTGACGGCATCCAGCGATTGGCCGGTATACGCCAATGCGGTAATGCGCTGGCCCTGGGCGTTGTAACGGTATTCGGTGATACGGCCTTCGGCGCTGACTATTAACCGGAGCAGTTCGCCACGGCCAGACGGAGCAGGTGCGTAGTAGTAACGTGTAGTGCTGCCATCAGCAGGCAATGCCGGACCTGATCCATCGGTATCGGTGGTCAGGTAGATTGTTTCGCTGCGCAGTTGTCCCAAGCTGTCATAGGCGCGGGTGACGGTATTGCCATTGGCATCACGGGTAGACGTTTGATTGCCTTGCTCGTCATAGGTCATTTCATTTACATGACCGTTTTCACCGGCAACACTAAGCAGATTGCCGTTAGCGTCATAGTGCAGGTCGGTATGGGACACGGACAGATCAGACAGTGGCTGATCAATGGCAGTCAATTTGCCATCTGGCCCGTAAGTCAATACAGTACTGTGATGCAAAGGGTCGTCAATGGTCGTTATGCCGTTTCCAAAGTCATAGGCAAAACGGGTAATGCCGTGCTGTGCATCTTCAATTTGCGTGACGCGATAATCACCTGCGATTTGTTCATAGGTGAAACTCAGTTGCGACCCATCGTCTTGCGTAATGCTGGCAAGGCGTTTGCTGTCGCCATCATAGGTATAGCGGGTGCTGTACACACTGTCAGTACCGCCCTGCTCACCTGCTGCTATCGTCAACGTAACCGCGGATAAGCGGTTCTGCGTATCGTAGACGTAGTGGACGGTGCTTTGGTCGTGCCATAGGCCGGCCTGATCCTGATAATGGGTGACCACTGCACTGAGGTTATTGCCGTCATATTGATAGCTGCTTGCTACGCCATTGTCTGCGCTTGCCCTGGAGAGTAAGCCGTTGGCATTGTATTCATAGCTGACGCGATTGCCGAGCTGGTCTATGGTGGCCAACAGGTGTCCACTAACGCTATCGTAGGATTCGGATAAACCACCATCACCCTGGCTCCAGACCAGTTGAGCACCATCGATGGTCAGAGTGCTTTTAACTTCACCTTCTTTTTGTCCGGTGTATTTTTGCTGAACATCGTCCCAATGAAAGGTGACTTGCGAGCCATCGGCATCGGTCTTGACTATGCTGCTGCCTGTCGCACCAATTTCGCCGATGACATCCAGGTGTTTTGCATAAAACCCTGTCAGCCAGTTATCGCCATTGTCGTCAGTAAATTGGCCATTGCTATTGTAGGTGCGTAAAACACCCAAATCGAGGCCATGGTCGAATAATTGCAGGTCTTGATTCTGAACAACCAGATTGCCACTTTTACCATTGACATAAACACGTTGCCCATTTCGTCCAATCTGGGACTGACTCAACTGATTCTTTTGTCCCAGCAAATTCAATGCATTCAAATTCGCGCCCAAACCTTGACCATTTACTATTCCGACCATTTTGCTAACCCTTTGCTGTTCGTAAATATCGCCCCGCCATCATTGCCAAGTGGAAATTCAAATTAGCAAATACATAACGGATCAATCGCACTATTTCTAATCTGTGCAAGGTATCCACGGAATTTAGAAAATGTTTAGCGATTTCTTCAAAATATTTTTAAATAGCGCTATTTAAGAGGCAAGAGGTGAAAAATATGAATTTTTTAAATGGTAGAATTTAATTGTTCAATGGAAACTGCTCAGGCTGCGTGAAAATCTTGCATATTCAAATGGCACTATGTGCAAATAATGCCTTTCGCTTTAACTAGGCACACAAGTTACAACGATTGAGATAAGGCAAAAGGTGCTGACTATATTTGCAATAGCCTGGCGCATATCAAAACCACCTACAATGTCGTCCCCACTTACACATGCCCAGCTTCTCAGAAACCGCTATAAGCTTCGGGGCATTGTTTGCGAAGTTGAATAATCTTTGCAGCGATCCGTTCTTGGAAGGCAGATTGCAGATCTTTTTTTATTTCCTTCACGCCAATCATTTCTGTTCTTTTTAGTCTCTGTAGCACGACATCAACAACATGTTGATGTCCGGTAGCAGCTTCCTTCCAAGTCTCGCCCTGCCCCGGCAAAAGCCGTCGCTCGCAAAGGCAATCGCAGTTATATCCGGGTTTGTCTGTATTTCTGCATTTCGCTGATCGCGTATATGTTCATCGCCGTCCTTGAGAATGTCGATATGGACTTTGCTGCATTTACACTGATTATCCTGTTCCTGGTATCCCTGTCCAGAGTATGGATGCTTAGAACCTTACATGGACGCCGCCATTTGCCAAGTAAAAAACGCATCATGATTTGCAGGAATAGATTGCACGCTTACATCCGGCCTGTTATTGCGACAAATGCCGCTGGCCCCTATGGAATTCGCTG
>NZ_JBMPOR010000036.1:0-41447 GCF_049340265.1 Undibacterium sp. Di26W | reverse complement strand
CAGCAAGAAATGGACAATGCCAATACGGGACTGGAAAGGAGCACTCAATCGCTTTACCATCCAGTTCGATGACCGGATGTCGCAGAACTAAACGAAAAACCGTTTACACAAAATTCCGGACACCCCCTTGGTGACCGTTATGCCTATAACGTTGATGAGGGTGTCATCAACCTGGGTGCAGCTTTTGACATTGAAGAGGATAGCGACATGTGCAGGATGCCCTTAGCGCATCGCATTGAACTCTTAAAACATCGTTCTGTTGTCTCTGCGGAATGCAGGGATAGTGTTGATTATTGGCCTTACTATGATTATTATGAAGAAGCAAAATAGGTATGCAAGTTGCAGCCCGGTCTTTCATTCAGACAGATGACTGATACCGGATAAAACGGTTTTGCTTACTTGGCAATGCTGGCTGCGGTTTTTACAGATGCAGAACTTTTGCTGACGTGGCTGCAGCTAACCGCAGCAAACATGGCAATACGCTAGGCCTTCTTACTTTCCCGACTTATATATCATCTCCGTCGGATAAGAAACAAAGCCCAGGCCCAATCACCTTGGTCGATGCTGCAAAGTTTTTTCATGCAAATCCCAATCAATGCCACGTACTTTTCCATTCTGCGGTTCAATATATTGGACCGTTTCAGAATAGTTATCTGGAATCCTATAACCAAACATGTATAAGCGAGCTCCACTCTCGACATCCCAAAGAATTAACTGCCGGTCTTTGGCACCCGTCACCAGATAGCGGCCATCAGGGCAAATGGCTGCGCATTTAACGC
Source organism: Undibacterium sp. Di26W (assembly GCF_049340265.1). Classification (NCBI taxonomy): domain Bacteria; kingdom Pseudomonadati; phylum Pseudomonadota; class Betaproteobacteria; order Burkholderiales; family Oxalobacteraceae; genus Undibacterium; species Undibacterium sp. Di26W. The sequence continues at coordinate 40,668 of NZ_JBMPOR010000036.1, read as the reverse complement.
GCTCTCTATGTCCTACCAAAACATGTTCGCAATCCCCAGTAGTAATATTTCGAATTTCCGCAGTCAATGCTTTCCAATCTAAAAGAATAAATTTTGAACCACTAATAAAAACAGGCATGCGAGTATGTCTGTGGAAAACCCCTTCTAATAAAGTTTTCTCTTGGCCTGTTTTAACATTCCAAGTTTCCAATACATTTTTTCTACCTTGCTGATTGTATGCGTAGCAACAAATAGTATCGTCTGCTAAGCTTAAAATTTTTCCTAAATATCCTCCAAAGAGCACGCCGGCATTAACATTAATAACTTTCAAACAGGCACCACTTTCGACATCCCAAACACGTATACTTTGATCTACCGAGGTAGATATAAAAGTCTTATTGTCAGCGAGAAATTTGATGCTTATAACTTTTAGTTTATGACCAGCGTAAGAAAACCTGCAATTTCCAGTCGCGGTGTCCCATAAACGTATTATTGGAGGGCTTTCCTCTAATTGCGTTGACTCTACAGAAATAGCGAACTTTCCATCTGAGCTGAAATCCAAACCGGCGATGCTATCCTGATGTCCGGTAAACACCTGAAGACATTTTCCCGTGGCAATTTCCCAAAACCTCACGGTCATATCGGGCGAACCAGAAAGGGCATAGAGTCCATCATTTGACAACGCCATGCATGTAATGCTGTTGGTGTGCCCTTGAAAAACTTGCAGACAGTTTCCGGTTGCAACATCCCAATACCGTAACATGCCATCAATGGAACTTGATAACAGAAAACGGCCATCGGCGGTAAATATGACATTCGTAATTTCACCCAAATGGCCTGATGATGGTAGATTTTCCTGAAAGACGATGCGCTTTTCTTTCGCTATTTCAGATAGATAGGACTCAGGTAAAATTGCATAGGCAGGTACCAAAAATCTGTTTCCAGTATCCGGTTCCTCAATGTCCACTTGCGCAGTGCGTCTCCCTAGCTCTCGCCAGGGATCAATGTCTTTCACATGACCCAGACGAATAATACTTTCACCTAGAACTTTGAATTTCACTTCCTGGCCTATGTAGAGAATCTCACTAATTTCTTTGCTTGAAAGCCCAGGTTCATCACCGACTATACTCGCCACGATAGACTTTTTTTCGCCAAGCTTTGATTTGCTTGTGGAGAAAATTCCAAATCTCTCAAGACTTGCCAATAATCGTAGATTAGGAAAGAAATAGTCCTTATATTGCGTCTCTGGTGACATATATCCGGAGCTGATAATTGGAAACCAATTCTGAAAATAACAATTAGTCCAAATTTGCAACCCTTCGCACAATGCTCGAAGACATTGTCGTGAAATCATAGTTTCCAATCTTTGGAGGCTTACCTCACCGTCGCATAACATCGGTAAAAGGATATCAGGATGCTTTTGTGTCAATGCGCGAACCAATAAGTCTGCGGCCTCACTTTCATGCCCATTCACAAAAAGATATACATCAGCGTTCCTTATTTCAGCTTTTAATCCTTCAATGTCTGGTGTCGGTGTCGTCATTCTGTGATTATCCTGCGCTAGTCATCCATTTATAGGCGATTGCTTTCGTGAAGCTGATTGTGGTTGTACGCATTTTCTTAAATTGGTCAGACATTGGTTTTCTTTAAAATTTCAACGCCTGGATTTGCGTTGACCAAACCTGCATCTGCAATTGATATCCCATGCTGCCTCAACAGACCATCAAGCAATGGTTGCATTATTGCCTGGCCACGCAATTCGGTTTTCCATCTTTGCGGTATCGCTCCAATGCCATCTCGTATGCCTGCGATGCCTCCGGCGACGCAGGCTGTCGTGTCGGTGTCATTGCCCAGGCGGACTGCTGCACGGACCACATCTTCATAACTGCCAGTTCCCAGCACCATACGGGCAGAGCGCAGGCAATCAACAACATAGCCTGAGCCTTTACCTTCGGCTGGATAGTCGGGCCGGATTGACCATTCAAGTTCTTCCAATTCTTGCGGACTGTCAGCGTAGAGGTTGCGTAATACCATTACGGCATCTGCCCAGGGATCGGCAACATCGTTGAATATTCGACGTGCCCACAAGCAGTATAGCGCGCAACATATTTGTGATCGCAGATGTGCATGTGTGACTTGAGACTGCAACTGTGCATCCCTCGCCAGATCAGCATCAGAACCGCGATGCCACAGCGCCAGCGGCAATACGCGCATCAGCGAGCCATTGCCATTTTCATGCGCGTCGCGCGCGCCAGCGTCCAGGGCGGGCACATTCTGGCGCATCGCACGTATTGCTTTTCCGGTGGTGATACCGACATCAAACACGATTTCATCTACCGCCATATAACCAGCGTCGTACCACATCACCAGTCGCCGACCGAAATCATCTGCATCAAATCGCTGACATGCAAGCAATGACGCCAGCAGGCAAAGCGCTTGCGCCCCATCATCAGACCAGGTTCCTGGCGGAACGCTGCCATGTGAACGTTTAAAGTCGGGCGGAGGATCGAACTCTATCAGCTCAATAGCAGGGATGGCCGACGCATCATGAAATTCATACGGCACACCCAGTGCATCACCAACCAGCAGCCCGATAAGGCCACCTGTCAGACGTTCTTGTAGTGAGGGTTTCATCGTGAGTTGAAATGAAATATGGGAAATTCAAACAAAGGAGGATTTGATCAGCTTCGCGTCATCTTTCTCTATCATTGTTTTTTTGAATGAATAAAATGATATGTCAACACGCGCAAGTTTGCAGCCTTAAAAACAGATTGTAAAAAAATGTTTCTGATAAATTGTAATTTATGGTAGTGTAAATAAAAACTTTCTGTGTTTCTTTGATTCATGGTAGTTAATTTTGTCATGGCAAAAATGCGTAAAAACCTATCAACGATAAGTCTGATTTTATTAGCCTACATGGCAATTTTCCCTGCAACCAGTTATGCGCGCCCGCTATTCATTCTTGAGCAGCAGCCGGAATTACAGCAGGCCATCAAAGGCTTATTTTCCTTGTACAGAATGAACCGTTTCTTCACAGGCGAAGATGTCGAAGCTACCCTGGGTGTTCACTTCACACCTGCTGCATGCTGGAATCCTGGCACTGATGGCTGGCCTGATAATCCGATAAAAACATACTGTGAGCAGAAGGCAATTAACCCGAATAAGAATTATCCCGTCGGCTATTCGCATGCCCTGAATCGGGACACGCCACCGAAAGTAGCAAGAGTGTATGCCAGCATATCACTGGAAAAACTCAAGCCTTGTCTGACGCTCTGGGAACTTGAAACCTTTGCCCAGGTACATTTCAAAATCGCGCCTCCGCAGAGGCAACCTATGCCATTCATTCCACCGAATACCAAATATGTGCAACTTGAGACGGTTTATGAGCTTTTTTCAGACTCGGATGGTTATTACGGTATGTCGCTTCCCGTTTTGACGGCGAGTAATTGCGTCAAATCGATATCGACAGGTAAGGTCAGTGCAGAGGTTTGGAAAAAAATGTAATAAATCACGGTAGTCATTTCCGTGTGATGTGCTCGCATTAAAATAAGTTCTATAGGATAGGATTTGAATTGTCGTAACGTAAGGGCTGACTCCCAATTTTGGTCTGGCTTAATCCGGAACGGATTGAGCAAGAAGTATCACAGCATGTAGCATAAGATGACGCGACAGGTACGTTGATAAACGCCGAATTCGAATTTGGCTGGCTGTGTTAAGCGAATCATATTACAACAGAAGCCAAATAAATCGCATCTAGGAAATTTCGTGATATCTGTGAATTTTTCGTGCGTTGCGGGCTTGAAATTCTACTTTTCTGAGCCCAAACTCCCCATCACCACACGACTACACTGCAAAGGCACATACCCTTCCCATTTCCACGGCGTGTACACGTCCCGTATCAGCAATTCCAGCAGATCTTTGAAGATGTGGTCGCCGTTGGCGCTGTTGCTCATGATGACGACGGCGGTTTTTTGGTCGTCGAAGACGACGGAATGGTTTTCCCAGCCGTCGTCGTGGCCTTCTTTGAAGTAGGCTTTGCCGTGGGGTGTCTGGAAGATGCCCCAGCCCAGGCCGTAGGATAGTTGTATGGGTTTGTTGTCGTCGCTTGATGTGGTGGACAGGGTGGGGAACTGGGTGGGTGTGGTGATGGCGATCTGTGGTGCCAGCATGATGGCTTTGGCGTCTTTGCTAATGATGCTTGCCTGCATGACGCCCTGGATGAAATGGGCGTAGTCATTCAGGGTGGTGTCCATGGAACCGGCGGCATGTACTTTTTTTCTTTTTACGTGGTCCATTGGTTTTTCTTTTGCATCGTGACCGACGGCCAGGTTGTCGCTGAAGCGGTCTTGCCATTGCATGCTGGTGTTGTGCATGCCAAGGGGATTAAAAATTCTTTCCTGGATCAGGTCGCCTGTTTTTTTGCCGGTGACGGTTTCAACGACGAGTTGGGCCAGATAGATGCCTTCGCCTGAATACGCATATCTGCTGCCGGGGGTGAATTTTATTTCAAGCTTTTTGCTGGCGTTCAGCCAGCGGAAGTTGGCGAAACCGGCGGTATGGTTCAACAGCATGCGCAGCGTGATGGTCAGGTAGCGCGGGTCGTCTGCCAGGTCGCGGTAGTTGTCATAGTCTGGCAAGGGCTTGGGTAGGTATTTTTGTATTGGTACATCCAGATCAAGCACGCCTTCAGTCACCAGTTGCGATACAAGCGTGGCAAATACGGCCTTGGTGAAGGATGCACCATACATGATGGTGTCTTCGGTCAATGGCAATTGCTGGTCTTTGTCGCGCCAGCCAAAGCTCTTGGTATAAACAATTTTATTGTCGTTGAGGATGGCGATGCCAAGGCCGGTGACGCAGGACGCTGCCATCATGCGCGTGACCTGGGTTTCTACTTCTGTGGACGAGATGCTGGAACCATCCAGACGCTTGATTGTGACTGGTTCGGCCAGCGTGGGCATACTTGCGATGGCCAGCAGGGGTAAGACCACAAAAGCGGCAATGGCTTTAGTCCATTTCATGCGGTTCTCCTGATCAGATTAACCCTTAGATTAGACTTTAGATTACACCCCAGATTAAATCTCAAATTGCACCCTCAAAACATGAACGATTTCACCAGGTTCAAATCGCCGATCTTGCGTAACGGGATGACGAAGCTTTCGCGTTTTTCTCTGGCGGTGTTTTCATAAAACACCAGGGTCACGCGGGCGGTGATGATGGGCTGTTTGCGTTGGCCTTCGTCAAAGTTATAACCGCCTGCGCTGGTATAGTTACCCCAATAATTGACAAACACATGGTAAGCGCCATGCAGGGGGGCGATGGTGGTGAACATTTCTGGGCCGGGGCCGTCGACGCTATCAACATCGAGGCCACCACCGCCATTCAAGGTGGGCACGCCAAAAAAGGCGTGCTGGCCGTCGGGGGTGATGATGTGCAGGTCCACTTCGGCTTCTGGCGCATCCCATGAACAGATGATGCGTAGCTGGGGCGACAGTTGCTGGGTATTGGCTTCGTAATACTGTACGCGTTGCAGGCTCTTGCCATCTGGCCCCATGATTTCTATATTGTTGGAACCGCTGCCAAAGGCATAGTGGCGTTCATAGCGGCCATCGGTGCCATAGTTGAGTACCATGGGGTTGCCGTTGACGATGAGGGTGTGCTTTCTTTGTTTGCCAGCGTCGCGGATGTGGCCTTCGATCAGGGTGCGGTTTTTTTGCGTGCCACGGTCTATCGGTGGCAGCGGGTAAGATGCACGTCCTTCACTGGATTTGTCGGTCAGGCCGCCATAGTTCCAGCCACCACGCGGGCTGTTGATGGTGGGTTGTTCAGTGGCGGCGGGTTTTTCATCGGCGAGGGCATGGGTGGTGCCGATCGCACCGCTTAGCACGACACAGCCCAGCAAAAAAAGGGGGATCTTCATGGCGTGGGTCTCAAGGATAGGTGAAGGATTTGATCAGCGTCAGCTCACCGGCCTTGCGCATGGGCACCTGAAAGCTTTGCTGCTTTTCTGAAAGCGTGCCTTCCTGGCTGATGATGGCGACCTTGGCGATGGTCAGGTCTTTGTCATTGCCGCCGCTGCCATAATAGTTGACGTACACATGGTAGGTGCCTTTGATGGGGGCGGTGTTGGCATAGATTTCTGGCCCGTAGCCGGTGGTGACGTCGACATCCAGTGCGCCGCCATTGGCTACCACGCGGTTGCCGTAAAACACGTGCTGGCCGTCTGGTGAAATAACGTGCAGATCAAGATCGGTGCCATCGCTGTCCCACGACAAGACCACACGCAGGCGTGTCAGTGGGCGGCTGGTGTTGGTGTCAAAAAACTGCACGCGCTTGACATCGCTGCCGTCAGGGCTGCGCACTTCGACATTGTTGGAACCAGAACTGAACGAGTAGGGGCGGGCAAATTCACCAGCGGCGCCCACAGACAGCGGCATGCCGACACCATTAACGATCAGTTTGCCCGGGCCTTTTTTGATGTTGCCATTGATGCGGCCTTTGATCAGGGCCATTTCGTTCTGGCCTTCGGTATTGACGGACGATGCCGGGTAATGCACGGGCTGGGTAAAAGGGGATGATTCACCGCCGCTATGCCGCCAGCCACCACGCGGGGCGTCGACATTGACATCGGCAGCGAAGGCGCTGGTCGCCGATAGCATGGCCACGGTTGTGCCAACGGCGGTACCAACAGCGACGACGGCCAGGCGTGTGAATTTGAGCTTGATCATGTACTTCCTTCTATGAGGCGGCGCGCCAGTTTTTCTACATAGTCTTCGTTGGCGCCGTTCGGATGAAATCGTAAAGCCAGGTGCAGGTATTCATGGGCGAGGGTGATGCGTTCGTCCAGGCTGCGCCAGCCGCGTGCATAGATACGCATGCGCTTCTGGTCTGAATAAGGGTTGCCGCTGGCCAGGGCGCATACGGCGGGTGGCGTGTCGGGGTTTTCAAAACCGGGCTCGCGGCGCAGCAGGGCTTGCCATTTGCTGCTGTTATTGGCCAACCAGCTTTGTGCTGCGGCCAGAGGTTGACAATCGGATTTGCCGTTGAAGCTGGCGATGCTGGCTTGCGGATAACTGGCGGCCAGGATGCGTTCAAAATTCCAGCCCTGGCTGGCCTGTTTTGCGGCGTCTTTCAAGGACATGCGGTTGGTGCCGGCGCTGTCATTGTGATAGCGCACGTTGGCGCCTTGCAGTATCAGGTCATCGGTGAACCAGGCGGCATCCATGGCGGCTTCGGTCGCTGGGTTGGCGCTGACGCGCTGGCGGCTGGTGGCGTCGGCGATGCGCCAGCAGCCATGGTCAAGGGCGGCATTTTGTAGCAGGTAAGTGCGGGCGGCAATTGCCAGGCTGCGGGCAGCCTGCACATTGGCGGCGTCGCCTTCACGGTCTACCACGCGGGCAACATAGTCATTGACGCTGAGGCGGCCAGTGATTTGCGGTGCCATGCCGGGCGCACGCTGCAGGGTAAGGCTGCCATTGCTGTTGATGTCCAGCGTATTGCCATTGGCAAATTGCAGGCGGTATTTGCCTGTCATGGTGCCGACGCGGGCGGTGGTTCCGGTCGAGTTGACAGGCGCTGGCAGAGGAAGGACTTCACGCAAAGGGTAACGGGCAAAAAAATCGACATCGACGCAATGGGCTTCGTCGCCAACATTGTCCATGTTATTGATACCTGCCCAGCGTGGTGCGGGCAGGGTGATGGCCAGCGCATTGGCCCAGGTGCTGAGGGTAGACCGGCTGGACCCACGCGCACCAAACCAGAATGGCGTGCCATCGGCCAGCCAGCCTGCGGCACCACCAAAGGCGCTCTGGTCAGGCAGATGCCAGGAATAGGTTTTGTAGCGTATGCCGGTACCCAGTTGCGCCCAGGCTGCGCGGCCATAGCCTTGCACGGCGGTTTCCAGCAGGGCAGCGCGGGCAGCGGCACGTGCCTGTGGTGAAAACTTGTTTAAGGTTTCCAGCAAATCCTTGATGCTGATCTGGGTGTCTGGCTGTAGTTGTGCTGTGCGCTGTAACCAGGTGGCGTCGCTGCGGGTTTGCCAGTAGCTTTTCCAGTCCTTGTCGTTCAGACCCAGGCGTGCCGGTGAAAAGTAGGGCGCGCATGACCTTGCCAGGGCGCTGTCGCGCTGCACCTGATCGCCGGGTTCACAGCAATAACGTTCTTCGTCTTTTTCCAGCTTGCTGCGCTGGTCTTTTTTTGCATTGCAGGTATAGGCACTTTCCCGCACGTGATTGTCTTGCAGGTAGGCGTAGACAAACAGCTTCCACAGGCTACCGAGTGGAATTTTTTGTTCTACCGCTTTGCTATCCGGAGTGGATGATGTGCTGGCTGAGGTACCAGGCAAGGCACCTGACAGCGCGCGCAGCTCCACCTTGCCATCGCGCAGCCAGGCCACCGTGGCTGTGCTGGCTTCATCCGCCGCATGGGAGGACAAAGGCAGCACTGCTACGGCCCCTATGGTGGCGCTGGCAAGCATGCTGACACGGATTAGCTTACGCGCAGGGTCAGCGAATTTCCATAATCGCACGTGGCTTGTCCTCAAAGGCTTTCTGGTCTGGCTGGTACATACGGTAGTAGCGGGCAGGCGGCAGGGCAAACTTGCCGGTCTGCGCGGCCCTGACCAGGTGGCGCACCACGACTTCATTTGTCAGTGCGTCTACCGGCACGGCATAGCCACGTGGGGTCTGTTCATAACGCGCACGTTCCATCGCTTCCATATCTTTGCCACCAGGGAAACGAACGCTGATGCCCCAGGTAGAACGGTCAGCCGTGGTACCCGGTGGCAGCGGTACTTCAACGATGCCAAAGTTCAGCGTCGGGCCGGATGTGCGGGTCAGCACGACTTCATCCAGATACACTTCATCGGTCTTCAGTGTCGCACCATCACCCAATAATTCCAGCTTGAACCCAGCTTTGCCAGGCACAGGCTGTGCCACTGCACTTGCCGAGTTGGCGGCAGGTTTGCTGGCGGTGCTTGGCGCGGTGATGGCTTCTGGCACCAGGCGGTACAGGCGGCGTTCCAGCTTCACTGGCAGACTGGATTTTTCTGGCTCGCGGCTGTCAAACTGGGCGATCGCTATCATGCCGGCACTTGGGGTCGATGTCATCTTGATGACGCCTGGTGCCGGTGTGGCGGCAGTGACATTCCAGCGGAATACATTCTGGCCGGTGATGGTTTCCCTTGCCTGCCAGCCGGCTTCCAGTTCCACCTTGGCCATGTTGTTGCGCAGCAGTGGGTCATTGGCGCCAGATTTACCGGCAGTACCGCCACCCATGGCGCGGTAAGTCCACAGCAGGGCCAAGGCGCGGTCTATGGTTGGGTATTCAGCCCGTACCCGTTCAAGTACCGCTGCGCTTTCATTGGCCGGGCGTTTGCCAGTCAAAATCAGCAAGGCTTCACCCAAAGGCAGGTCGGCCTGGTGTACGCGTGCTGCGGCATCCGGCAGGGCTGCGCTGGTGGCGGCTGTCAGGTTGCCCTTGCTTTGCTGGACCACATAGGCGGCCAGCAAGGTGCTCATGGCGTTTTGCAGATCATCATCCCGGCTGGCAAAGATCATACTGCTCATACCAGAGCGTGGGGTCACAGCGGCTGGTTTGGCAGATGCAGCCTTGTTGCCCAGTTCTTCGCTCAGGGCTTCGGCCAGTGAACGTACCGGCAAGCCCATGTCCTGCATCCAGTACAGCATCAGGGCGCGTTGCCATACGGGCTGGTTGATGCCGTCCTTGCGATAGACTTCGGTCAGGCGATCAAAATGGCCGTCTGGCAGCGCCAGTTTGAGGGCGCGGCTGGCATGCCAGTCGGCATAGTAGGCATAGGTGGTCAGCAGGGCATCGCCATCCTTTTCTGGCACGCTCCACCAGCCAAAGGTGGCGTTGGGGCCAGCCATTTGCGCCAGGCGGAAGCGGTAGCTGTACAGGCGTTGCGTCAGTTGTGCCGTCAGTTTTTCTTCGCTTGGCAGCGTCGCCTGCAAGGCCAGGCTGTATGGGATCAGGCGGCTGGATGTTTGCTCGACACAACCAAACGGGTAGTCGATCAGGTCATCCATCAAACGGCGGAACTGGGCATTGGCGCTGTCTGCAAATTGCAGTTGCAGGTTGCTGGCATCTGCTGGCAGTTTCAATATGGTTTCCTTGCCGGTGACCGGCACGCTGACCGAGCGCTGGCTGAGCCAGTGTACGGGGATAATCTTCAGCGGTACATTCAGCGCATCGACCGTCTTGCCGCCCACAGCCAGCGACAGGTCTATCTTGTTGTCGAGGCCATTGGCTTTCAGCGGCAGCGACACAAAATTGGCACCCGGTTTCAGTTTCAGGTTTTCTTGTTTGTTGACGCCAGAACCTGTGACACTGAGGCTGGCGCTGGCATCCTGGTTACCCTGGTTGAAGATGGCGACGCTGGCGTTAGGTGCATCCTGCACGCGCATCCAGTTCGGGCTGGTCCATTTCACATAAAAATCTTTATCAGACCGCACATAGGCAATGTTTTGGCCGACATTGCCGCTGGCGGCCGTGGCCCGCACGGTAATGCGCCAGCGCGTCAGCGAATCAGGCATGGTGAAGCTCAGGCGGGCGCGACCGCTGGCGTCGGTGGTGACATTCGGTTGCCACAGGGCGGTGTCCTTGTCTTCACGGCGCGGTCTTTCCAATACCTTGATGGCACGGTCATGGGTTTGCCCGTTGGCCGGTAAGGCCAGCTTGGATGGCGGTACCGCCAGGTCATAGGCGATAAAGCTCAGGCTGGCCGAGGTGCGCACGTTATTGCGACGCGGGTGATAGAAAAAGTCAGAAATGTCCGGTGCAATTTCTGGCTGCAGCACATAGATCATTTCATCCACCACGCCCACCGTCAACTGGCTGCCGCCTGCTGGCTGGCCGGCGACCATGGCAGTCAGGTCCAGCGTGACCTTGTCACCCGGCGCATACACGGCCTTGTCGGCTTTGACGGCGACGTTGATGCGTGGCTGTTCCACCTTCAGGCCCAGGTTCTGGAACACATAATCAGCACCCTTCACATACACCACAGACAGGGTGATGTTGGGGCCATAGGTATCCTGCACTGGTATTTCTACCTTCCACTGCATCGGTGACAAACGCTTGGCAGTGAGCCAGCCGCTTGCATTCGAGTTGCCATTATTCATCAAAGCAGTTTTTTCTACCTTGTCACGTTCCAGCGTGAACAGGGCCTGGTCAATTTGCTGCGGGAAGGTGATCAGGGCACTGGCTGTTTCACCCGGCTTGTAGCTGGCCTTGTCAAACACCATTTCTATCGAACCCTGCGGCGCAGTGACACCGGCACCGCTGACATAATGGGATGTCGCACCAAGGATATTGCCGTTAGCATCACGCACTGACAGGGTATAGGTGCCAGGTTCAGGGAAGGCCAGGCCCAGCTTATTGCTGTTGCCAAGTTTACCGCTGGATTTTTTCTGGTTTTCCAGTCTGACCCAATCCCATGTTGCTGGCGCGCTGAGGGTGCTGACCACGTTGCCGGGTACCGGCAGGGCAGTCATGGCAAAGTTCATGTTTTCACCAACGGCAGAGAAGGCGCGTTCGGCTTTCAGGCTATAGGTACCGGCACCACGTTCCACCAAAATTTCTTTGGTGGCGCGCACGCGGTAGGCAGCACCGTCGGTCGCCAACACCGTCAAGACATAGCGGCTGGGCTCAGTCGCTGCGGGCAGTTTAAAGTCGACAAAGCCATTGCTGTCGGTGGTCAGTACGGTGTTGCTCAACTGAACCGGGAACTGGCCTGCATAACCCAGGTCACCTTCCACTATCGTCAGGCGCTGGGCGCGTACGGTCAGGTCTGCCTTGGCATTGACCACGGGTTTGCCGTCGGGGTAGACCAGTTGCAGCTTGCCGCTGACGGCTTCATTGGTTTTGTAATCTTTTTTACCGGGCAAGACATTGATTTCAAAATGCGGCTTTTGGTATTCTGCCACGCGGAAGGCAGCACCGTAGTTATTGCCCTTGTAGTTGAAGCGTAATTCGTAACCACCGGCCACCGCATTGTCTGGCAACTGAAATACGGTGTCACCACCCGATTGCGGTGTCATTTGCAGGGTCTGGGCCGCGACCGGGAAGCCATTGGCATCAAACACCTGCAACTTCAATTCACCTGCGGTGATGGGTGTGGATTCACGGGCTGATAGGAAAGTACGGCCCAAAAATTTCACATATACAGTTTCGCCAGGGCGATACAGGGGGCGGTCGGTGACGGCATACAGTTTGGTGTTATAGATTTCGCTGTCGTAATAATAGTTTTCTGCAACAAAGACACCGCCTTTGCTGTCTTCACCATAGACATAGGTTTTTTCTGGCGCATCGCGCTCAAAATTGGCTATGCCGCTGGCATCGGTGTTACCGGTACTTAAGATACCGGCACCGTCGGTCCATACGGTTTTGGCTTCCGCCACCGGCTGGCTGGTGCGGCGGTCTGCTACCCATACCAGCATTTGTTTGCTGGACACTTTGGTGACGGCGATGGAATCAGACACAAATACCAAAGTCACAGCGCGATAGCTGCCGACCATGGCTTCCACCAGATACAGGCCGGGTTCTTTTTTACCCAGCGGTATCAGGACATTGCCTTTGGGCGAAGCGATAAATTCACTGCTGCTGCCATCGAGCTGGACGCCTTTGGGTGGCTGTATAGGCTGGGCCACATGCACAGGGTAACGGAAGCTGTCTACCAGGGTATGCGCCTTCAGCGGCTGGTACAGCGGGTTCAGTTGCTGTGGTGTCGGGGCTTTCACCAGCGGGTGCAGGCGCACTTCTGGCACTTGCGTGGTCACGGCTTTCCTGGCATCGGCAGAAAACAGGTTGCGCCACATCCGGCGCGACGCCATCCACCAGCTATCCCAGGTACGGGCCAGGGCGTCGGCTATACCCTTGCCCTTGTAATTGCCCTGGCTATCAATGCGGTGCAGGTTTTTTTGTGCCTTCAAAAAGTCCAGCGGGTCTTTGACCTTATAGACGTACACATCGACACCGCCATATTCGGCGATCTGACCCATGTCTTGCGCTTCCAGCCGCACGGTGGCATTGTCGGCAGAACCATAGGCCGCATCACTGAGCAAGAAGAACGATGAACCGCCGCTGCCATCCTGCGCTATCGCAGGCATGAACAATAATAGGGCGCACAGCGCTGTCAGGAAAGTGAAATAGCGAGATTGATTGAGTTTGGCTTTCATTGGGCGCTTTCAGGCGGACAAGAAATTGAGGCGATACACGCCCGCAAAATTGGGATTATCTTGGGTAGGGTGCCAGCGCGTATCGCGCCAGGCTTGCAAGTCGCGCAGCTTGACGGCGCGCAAGCCATTGTCAGTGGGCGTGACGGTGCCGGTGTGATAGGCGATGTAAGAATTCATCCACACCATCAGATGCTGGGCATCGCCCTGGTCATAAAACAGCAAATCACCGGGGGCGGCCAGGTTACAGTCCTTGCTGCGAAAACGGGCGTTCTCTTGCACCATTTCTATCGCGCTGACATAGGCCGATACCGAGCCATCTGCCAGCCGCCACTGATGGCGCACCGACTGGGTACTTTTGTCCAGCTCGATTTCTGGCGGCAAGGCCGTGCCCAGCATGCCATTCGCACGCTTCCATTTTTCATCATGCTCGCGCAGCGATTCGGCCACGGCAAAACGCACCAGGCCCACACAATCACGCTGTTGCCAGCGCGGGGTGGGGCCTGCGGTTAACTGGGCAGCGATGATGCGTGTCATCCAGCCCCTGAAGCTGCGCGATTGCGCCGGTGTCAGTGCCATCGGTGTGCTGGTTACCACAGGCGAAGCCGGATTGGCCGCTTTACTGTTACCAGATGCGGACGGGGACACGGGTAATGGTACCGCTGGTGCCGTCACCTTTTGCGCCAGCGCCAGCCGCTGCCAGCCCAGTACGCCTAATGCGGCGCTACTGGCCAGCGTGCCCTTCAGTGCCAGGGTGTGCAAGACTTGTCGGCGGTTCAATTGGATTTCTCCTTGCTGATCCAATCGACTTTTTGCCAGGCTTTGCCACTGGCCTGGGTCTTGCTCAATTCCAGGCGGATAGGCGGGTAACTGGCCAGGGCCTTCATGCGCGCTGGCAGATGGGTCTTGGCTGCATCCAGAAAACTGGCGTCATCCGGGTTGCTGAGGGCTGCATACACTTCGCGCTGCGCCATTTCAGACAGTGGGCGCGGCGTGATCATGCCCAGTGTGTTCTGTGTGCCAGGGCTTTGGTCCGCCACGCTGGGGTTGCTGCGGGCGATGGTGTCGATGACTTTTTCAACCAGGCCACCATCAGGCGAAAACACCACAAAATCGGCACTGGCCGCCAGGGTTGCCTTGCTGTTGGCATTGCGCCAGAATTTTTGATCAGGCTTGGCCTTGGTTTTGCCCTTGCCGGGTGCGGCCTGTTCGCCACTGGCGATGGCCCAGGTGGCCATGGCTTGCAAGGTGGTGTCGCGGTTGGCGGTATTGGCAGGCAGTTTGGCAATAAATACCGGTGAATACAAGTTCGATTCACGGTACCAGCAAGCCAGGCCAGGACCAGACAGGCTGGCCAGTGCCTGCTCAGGCAAATTTGGCTTGGCAGACGCTTCTTTCAATACCTGGTTCACCATCGCCCAGTCAACCGGCATGACCACGCAGGCACTTGGGTTGGCCGGGGCGGCAGTCCACAGCGCCGGGTCCAGCAATTGGGCCGATGTCAGTTTATTCGAATCCAGCCAGACCGAGGTTGACCAGTCGCCACCAAAATCAAAACGCATACCTTTAAAGCCCGACACAAAAGCGCCATACCCCAGCGCCATGGTAGGCGCGCCTAGGGCCAGCGTGTGTCTGGCGGTATCAGCAGGTGGGGCTGCAGAGCTTACTATATTGTCCAGGTCAAATTGCTTCGACAGCGCACCATCATGTTCCAGCCAGTTGGTGACGGCAGCACGAGCTTCTTTCACCATGCTGTTGCTTTCATCAAACAGCAGGCCGGGATCAGACAAGACCACCATGCGGTCGCCCTGGCTGATCAACAGCAGGGTACGGCGCGGGTTGACTTCCAGTGCCAGGACCAGTGCGTTGCCTTTGTCGGTGCTGATGTCGCCGGCTTTTTTCAACTGGCCATCTTTCAAGGCAACCTTGGCAGCTTCTTCCAGCGCCTTGGTAAATACGCCGCGGCGCATGACGACGGCATAATGGCGCAGCGCACCTTTGCCATCGCGCCAGAAGGCGACTTCTGCCGGTTCATTAAAAATGCTGGCGTATAGCTTGTCTTGCCAGTCAAGTTCATGCTCATAGGCAATACGCTTGATGGCACCGTTCAGGCCCATGCGGTCTTCGTTCTGTTCGTAATAAAAGGCCAGGTCTTCGGTCAGCACATCTTTGGCGATGGGCACCCGCAACAAATCACGCGGCAGCCTGGACAGGCTGGTGGTGCGTATCAGCGCATCAGGTTGTGACATATCCACTTTCAGGCGGCCGCCCACGTAGTGATAATCTTTCCAGTGCTTACCCAACTGGTAGGCAAGAGCCGCGGCGGCGACTGTGACAACAGTACCGGTGACGATCCAAATACGACGCATGAATTCTCCCTTTTGCGCAGAGGTCTTTAGTTGCACGAATACTATCGAATGCAGACAGGGCTGACAATCGAATTTCTCTATATTGCTTTAAATTTTGGTAAGCATCTGTAAATATGCACATGCTTGGCAATAAGGTCACCAAATAAGGTCGTCAAATGCATACAGGGACTATAAGCTGGGGTTATGGGCCGGCGGTCCAGTCTGCTTTAACTGCGTTGATTAAGGACAACTTGATGGACTCGGCCTGAGTTATGGGGGTGCCGCTTCGGGGATATAGTTGGTCGAACTTGTTGCGGTCGGCGCCGTTGTTGTTTTTCGCTGCAAAAATCTGATTGTTTGGCATTACCGTTGGCGTATAGGTAAAGTTCTCCGCAGCATTCAAGGTGGTGGCATTGTTCTGGTCAAAATCCAAACATACTCCACGTACCAGCGCCAGCGTGGTTGCCGCAGGCCATAATGTTTTGGGGCCATCCAGGGCAGGCACCGGCAGCATGCCACGCAGCGTATGGCCCAGCGCAAAATGGCCGATGCGGTATTCGTTCTGCTGGAGACCAATTGCTTCGTAGTCGTCATTGCCTGGTGCCGCTTCTTTTGCAAAGTTGACCAGCATACCCAGCACGGTGTTGTCTGGTCTTTGCACAGCCAATACCTGTAAAACAGCGAAATTCGGGTTATTGGTATGCAACCAGGTCAAGACAGGATCTTTCTTTGAGCCAAGGTGGGTAATGACCGTTTGCAACAAGGCCGGTGCCGCCACGACCTGAGCCACTGCAATAGGCTTGAAATTGGCATACTTCTTCAAAATGTTAGGAAGTGAATCCAGATTGGTGAGCGTTGGTATCATGGCCTGCAGGGCCACAAAGCTGGGGTTGGCCGTTTCCAATACGCCAAGTACAGCAGCATCTTTCCCGGTCAGCCAGGTTATTACAGTCTGTAGCAACGCTGATGCGCCTGTCAATTGAGCTAATGCAATGGCACGGAAGTTGGGATAACTTGTAAGAATGGCGGGCAAGCCTGACGTTTTCGTAATCGTCGGCATCAAGCCTTGTAGCTCTGCAAAGCTGGGGTTGGCCGTTTCCAGAATACCAAGCAGGCCTTTATTGTCTGTTAACCAGGTGATCACTGCTTGCAACTGGGCCGATGCGCCTGCCAATTGAGCTAGCGCAATGACGCGGAATTTAGGGTAAGTTGCAAGAATGTCTGGCAAGCCTGCAGTTTTGGTGAGCGTCGCTATGAATCCCTGCAAAGCCCCAAAATCGGGATTGGCGGTTTCCAGTATGCCAAGCAGGCCAGGATTGTTGGTTAACCAGGTAATCACGGTTTGCAGCAACGCCGTTGCGCCAATCACTTGTGCTACTGCTATTGCGCGGAAGTTGGGATAAGCGGCCAGTATGTCTTTCATCCCGGACGTTTTGGTTAATCTTGGACTCATCGCTTGCAAGTCAGCAAACGTGGGGGCGGCAGTTTCCAATATCGCCAGCATGCCAACTGGCATCTTGCCAAGGCAGGTAATCACGATTTGCAATTGTGCTGCTGCCCGGGTCTTTTCTGCATCGGTAATGGCGAAGAACCTTGGATAGTGTTGGCAGATATAACCAAGCTGACTTATATCTTTAAGGTCTGCGTTGTTTGACATGCCCAATACCATCGCTCGCAAGGGCGGCGCCTGTTCGCCTACCATGCGTCTGACGAGACTGGTTCCCGCCTCCTTTTTTACCAGCTTGGCCAATTCCGCTGCACTGTTTCCGACAAAACCCAATAAATGATCGTAATTTGCCTCATCAAGATTTTGTAATATCTGTCGTTTTAAGAGTATAGGATGTGCTGTAGCTACGATTTTCCTGAGGAAATCTCTTGTCGTTGTTTTTGCCAACTCTAAGGCTGATCCCCACCCCTGAGTAATGGCGTTCAAATTATTGGCATCCCCTTCAGTGAAGCCCTTGCCAAGCGCAAGAATATCGTCTTTTTTTGTGAGCTGCGCCACCGCCATCGTTTGCACGATGCCCTGTCTTTGTACTGCTGAATAAACGCCCCGTGTTTCCAGGCTTTGCCGTTGTGCCGTAACACTTGCTGCCGCTACCGACATGGCTCTGGCCCCCATCACATCGGCTTCCTGTTCCAGCCCCACGTCGTCATTGACTGGCACCCCCTGTTTCATTTGCAGGGTGGGGCGCACGCGGCCCTGTGCTTGCTGGACCACATGCCAGGCTTCATGCGGCAAGTGTTTTTCTTGCCCCGGTGCCAGGTGGATGTCGCTGCCCTGGGCATAAGCATGGGCTTGTAACTGGGCGGGTTTGTCGGAGTTGTAATGTACCTGGACATGGTCCAGGCTCATACCGGACAGGCTTTCCACACCTGCCTGTAGTTGCGCTGGCAAGCCATTGTTCTTTGATGGGCGGGCGTTGGTTGCAACAGGTGTGCTGCCTGCTTCGCCGGTTTCTCTGCTGGCTTGGCGTTGCAGGGCAGGGGGCTGGCGTTGCATGTGTTGTGCGGCATGTTCATCGGCCATCGCCTGCAAGGTGTTGAGCCGGGTTGCCTGTGGGCTTTGTCCTGCCATTTTTTGCAGGTTTTGTAACTGCAATGCCCTTGTGCTGTGGTTTGCCAGGCTTTGCAATTGCCGCATGGCACCTGCTTCAGGGCGCTGATCGGTAGTCTGGATTGTGCTGTCAATCAATCCCAGGCCTTGCGTTTTTCCCTCTGTCGTTTTCGCTGAAAGAGTTTTGCTGGCAACGTCCTGGCTGGTATGTGTCTGCATGGCGATTGACTGTATTCGATAAAAATGGAGCGACGCTAAATCAATACAGACTGGAGGGAACGCATTTTTGTCGTAGCGCCATCATGGCGCAGCAAGCTACTGTCTTGCTGGCCTGATGATGCCTTACGATTTTGCCCTATGTGTACACATGTGTACGTACAGGTACCTTAGGCCGGTTCTTCGTCTTCCACCCGCTGCACAGGTTCAAACTTGCCCTGCGTAAGCTCATCTTCCTTCGCCAATTGCGCAGTGTCAAACTTGCCCTGCGTAAGCTCGTCTTCCTTCGCTAATTGCGTAGTTTCAAACTTGCCTTGGGTAAGTTCATCTTCCTTCGCCAATTGGGCAGTTTCAAACTTGCCCTGCATGAGGTCGTCCTCTTTCGCTCGCTGTACCGGCAAGTTGTGCTGGCCGGTCATTTCCATTCTTGCCTTGAGCTGCATCGCCTGCGGGCTGTTGCTTGCCATGGCTTGCAATTTCATTTGTGCGATGGCAGCCGGCCTTTGATCCGTGAAGCCGGGCGGATTTTTCTTTTTTTGCAGCGGCGTGTTTTGCCACGAAGGACTTTGTCTTGCTGCTTCTACCGGTGCTGAGAGACGCGATTTCATAAATCACCCTGGCATGTATGGAATGGTTTGACTGGAATTTGGCTTTTCTCGCGTGAGGCAACGCCAAAGCACTAGTCTACAACACGAAAAAAACGAAACAAGTGATAAATTACACCAAAATTATTATAATAACAATGTAAATTCTTTGTACTTGTCAGCAAGATCGTCAGTAAGTTCGTCAGGAAACCGGAATGAAATCACACCATGAGTGAAACGGCGGCGCGCGTCACCAGCGACCAGGCAACTACCAGCACGCAGACTGTTACCCAGCCGGCGCAACAACTGCCCGATGAAGCGGGGCGGGAATTTTTTGATCAGCGGCCTATTGCACAAATGCAAAGACGCTTGCAGGATCTGGCTAACACCAGCCCGCAAGCACATCAACTCAGGTCCATGCAGCAACTGGCCAACAACAGCCCCCAGGCCCGGCAACTGCGGTCTATCCGGCACTTGGCAGACAACAGCCATAACAGTCCGCAGATACAGCGATTGCCTGTCAGTGGCAAGACTGATGACGCCATGAAGCAAGCACCGTCGCAGCGTCAGGTACAGGGCAGTGATTCCGGCGCAAGCACTGTACGCACGCAGGTAGCGCCTGCCAGTCCCAATCGTACGGGTTTGCCAGACGAACTCAAGACTGGTGTGGAAAACCTGTCCGGCATGAGTCTTGATCACGTCAAGGTGCACTACAACTCATCCCAGCCAGCGCAATTGCAGGCCCATGCCTATGCCCAGGGCAGCGACATCCACCTGGCACCTGGGCAAGAACAGCATTTGCCGCACGAAGCCTGGCACGTGGTGCAGCAAATGCAGGGCAGGGTGCAGGCGACGACGCAGATGAAGCAGGGCGTGCCTGTCAATGATGACGCTGGCTTGGAAAACGAGGCGGATGTCATGGGGGCGCGGGCTTTGGCTAGTGGTGCCGGACATCACGGCGCTGCGCCGGATACCGTTCCCACGGTGATATCAGGTGCCGGGGGCCAGCAAGTAGTTCAAGGCGCGTTTATACAAACAGTGGGGGGCTTGTGGCAAGACATGGAAGCAGGTCAATATTATAAGGAAATTGCCAGGGATGGAGGGAAAATACAATTGATGATTTTTGGTGGGCAGGAAACACTGAACATCTATTTCATCAATGATCAGTGGTTGGGTGAGTGGGAAATTATACAGCCCGAAATACCGTTGAAAAGAAAATTCACCAGATTTGGAGATGAAAAAAGGAAAAAGCCTTCTGAAAATCCAAAAAAGAAATTAAAAAATGAAGGCAGTTACGAACCCAGTTTTAGTTCTCCGCTTCACAATAATGAGACAGCAGAGAGTTTGGGGTCCGGCATGGAGGACGAAGAATCTGTGGATTATCAGAATTCCTCTGCCTTGCCTGAAGACCAGGACTACATAAACAACTTCCTACACGGTGAACAGACGTTTTCTTCCAATTTTTCCGAGCAAGAGGAAAAAGGAAACCCCATGATCGATGAGGGAAAAGAGGAGAACGATGATGCTCTCAGCGAACACCACTTGTTTGAAGATGTCGGAATCCCCATTGAAATTGAAGATGATATTGGCTGGTCTTCTTCCTCTGGTTCCTACCAGCCTGAGCTTCAAGTACCTGAAAAACAAATCGAAGATCAAAGTGACCTTGCTGTCCATCTTGGGCGGGAGCATGGAATGCAATTCGCAGAGGAAAGTAATGGAAAGATCACCGTTGAGGAAAAGGGAAATCGTGTTCGTCGGGATTTCATTCGATATGTGGGTGAGCAGACATTGACAGAAGAATTCTTCGCTGATTTTGAAAGCGCTTTTGATGAAGCCGTGGACGATGTGATCGAAGAAAACGGCTGGCAGGCAGTGGCAGAGCATGGAGTGAAGGAAGACATTTTCCAGGAAGGAGAGGAAGCTAATTCATTTGATGAATTCGATGAATTTAGCCAGGAAATGGAAGCGATGAGATTTTCTCCTTCAATTAACTATACGGAAAAAGACGAAGATGACAATGAAATTATTGAAGAAGAAAATGAAGGGATTTCTCTTGGCGACGAAAAATATGATCATAGACAATGGGAAGAGCAGCAGAAGCAGCAACTTCGGATTGCGGCCGCAATAACTGGCCGCAATGCCTTGCGTTTGGGTGAGTCTGACTCCCCGGAAAAGAACAAGCAAATTTTCTTTCATGTCATCAATACAGGCGTCTATTCTGAAAAAGCAGTGTATGCAAATAAAAAATGGACAGAAAAAATATTGCCTCAGATGAAGTCTGACGGACGAAAAATGGCGGCCGGCGATATTTTTAATGCATGGATGAAGCAGGGCGCTGTGACCGACGAAGACGTACCCAGGTTGAACCGGAAATTGCAGAGCTTGCAAACACAGTTTGATTTAGATGCATCACATCTGGTACACGATGCAGAAGACAGCAAAATGTATGCGGAGTTAACGGCATCGCCTTCCATTTATGTTCCCGTCACTACGAAAATAGTGTCCGGGCAAAAAGGTAGTGGCGGTGGTACGGATAAATTAGATGCGGTCCAGTATGATGGGCAGGAACTGGGCCCGTTGGGGCAGTTCCTGAAAAATATCAACAAGCATTATATGAAAGAAGAGTTTGAGGCTGGTGGCAGCCCGCTTCCGAAAGTGAATAAGAATGACACCTTGTTAAACAGTGGTAATGATAGCGTGACTGAGACATTTTATAGGCCTGGATCTGTCGAGGCTGTATCGACGTCACCCCGCGGGAAAGGACGTTCGGGAACGGGGGAGTCCAAGGTGGGCAGGATGGGGGTGCAAGAAGAGCTGATTAATACAGGCGACTTGTTAAGTAAACAGTATGAAGGTGGGCATCTTATCGGTGATCAGATTATGGATCCCACAAAGTTTAATTTATATGAATCATGGAATCTCGCCCCGCAGGAAAACGAATTTAATGCACCGGTGTATTCATCTGTGTTGGAGAATGGCGCGACGAAAGCGGTGACGAAGAAAAAAGAAGTGCATGTCAAAGCGGAAGTCAGTTACCCCTCTGATACCTATGAAGTACCTGTGTCGGATTTGGTAGACAGAGTGATGGATGGAAAAACCGAAACAATTGGAGGGTCCGGTATAACCTGGCACGATGGCATTGACTACATTCAGAAAAATACAAAAAATAGTAGCTTACCGACCAAATTCAAGTTCATGACACGCATACCTGGATATTGGCATGCGAATGCAAAAGATGTGAGTTCGAACCTGGAGGGTAGCGTCACAGGCAGGAAGGAAGGTGTTCAGGTGTTAACTGCAATTAATGCGAGTAGTATCTACAGTCCTACAGCACCAGAACGCTTCATGTTTTCGGTCTTCACCGATGGAGATAGTTCTACCGGAACCGTACTACCTTTTCCAGTAAAGCCAAAATCAAAACCGCAGGCAACTTATAAAAAGGCGAAATCAGTTTATTTATATGCGCGCCAAAAAACCTCGGTGAGCGGCGGAGCGGCGGCATCAGACGATATGCGGACAATGACTGCCACGGAAATAAATGCCGTCGTTAAAAATATGACACGATCAACTGCGATAGTTAAATGGTTGAAGAGCAATCCAGGCGACCATACGCTGAAAAATTTAACGACAATAAGTGGTGTTGGGGCCGCAACACTGAAAAAAATAATCAGCGCCAAGTGGACGATATGACGTGAACCGGATCAACCAATTCAATCTGGATTGGAAAAACGAGATGGACAGAGTCCATTCCCTCAATGGGAACGAGATATTGAAATCAGGAAAGTATGGATGAGCCCTTGCAGAAATCGAAAAGTGAACGACCCAGATCACTAACCACCACGCGTGCGCAATGGAAGAAAATCCTCAGTTGCATTATTCATCTGTGCATCGCAACGTTGATGGGCGGAACGGGAAACAGGCTGGCCTTTGCTGCCGATGTGCCCCGCTTGTGGGAAATATCGGGAACAAACCAGAGTGGTATCAGCGGGAAATTCTATATCTTGCCTGTTACCCATAATGGGCTGGATGTGGAATACGATAATTATCTGCAAAGAACGATCATGCCGCTGGCGCTGAAGGCAGATGTCTTTTCGCATGAGGCTGCATTGCTGATCAGCTTCAAGATACCTGCTTGCCCGGTACCCCTGTCTGATACGCCCGACAACCGTGAACGCTTGCAGGCACTACGTGACCGCGTGACAAGAGCGGATGCGGCCATGACCATGCCAACGGATGAACAAGCTGATGCCACTGCTGCCAGGCTTGAATTAAACGAGCAGCAAAAACGCGAACTTCACCAGGCCAATTTGTATTTTGTGAAGAGCAGGGTAGAGAATCTTTCTGAGTACGGCCTGCATGCCGCCATGATAGAAAAATTTTCAGAAATACTGCGCAAAAATCCTGAATTGAAACGCCAACTTGGTATAGACCGCACGGCCCGTTCCCAAATTGCCAGCTTTATAGCCCTGGAGCGCAAAGAAAAAACCAATGCCTCTATAGAAAATGCCACAGAAATGCTGGAAGCTTATTGCAACATGGGGGACGCAAGACTTCAGTTTTTGGAAAAATATGTCACGGCCTATGATCCATTCAACTTCAAGCCCATGTCTGACGAAAGAATTGCTCACAGCAATAAAGAATTTTCGGACAGCGTATCCACAGGTTTTTTGACACCCTTGTGGGAAGGCGATTCGAAAGAATCTGACCGTGAGATTATCTGTGGTCGCAACAAGAATTGGATAAGGATAATAAAGCAGAATCTGGGTGTAGGCATGCAATTCTATGCACTGGGCCTGAGCCACGTCTTTCAATCAAAAGCAAATCCTGAACGATGTGACGGATTACTGGAGGTGTTCAGGAAAGAGGGGTATTCTGTGAAATTGCTGGACTGAGAAATTGTCATGCACTAATGTCATAATTCAATGATTTCCATTTTGTGGCATTCAAATTAAGCCTGCCTTTCTACTTGTCTAAAACTATGAAACTATTAAGTACAATGCAAACGCTGTTCGGAAGGCGAGCACGAGCGAATGAGTCGACGGAGACAACCGCTCAGCTTCAGACTCAGGTACAGGATTTATTGGCATCGGCCCAATATGATGCAGCCGAAAAATTGTGTCGACTTATCCTTCAGAAGGATGAACGATCCTTCAAAGCGTACAATTCCCTAGGTTTCGCTTTGCAACTAATGGGGCGTACAAGCGAAGCCATGCAGGCCTATCAATCAGCAAGAACTTTGAATCCTGATTATTGGCAAGCAGCCTACAACGTCGGTAACTTATATAAGCTGACAGGACAACTCGACGCCGCACTTTCTCCGTTCTACGATGCGATGGTAATGCGTCGCAAAGTACAGGCGAACGACCCACAAGCAGATCCTCAGGACAAAGGAATTTCGCAATCCAAGCTGCTGCATGATATTGAACAGCTCACGTATTTGATCAGTCAGGGCAAGATTGATAGCAATATTCTTGATGCCAAGGCAGCCTTAGAAGAAATATTGCAATATATGAAGCAACATTCTGCCAAGGTCGTGATGGAATTACCGCCTTCTTTATCTGCCAAATGCGCGAAATGGTTTAATCGCTTTCTAAATTATCGGGATGCACCTGCATTGGCTGGTGGCGCGCTCAATTCCGACATAGATTGGGCAGCAGTTGAAGACGCCTATTTCGCAAACGCGCCTGGAATGACATATATCGACAACTTTCTCAAACCGGAAGCCTTGACCAGCCTGCGACGATTCTGTTTGGAGTCGACGTTTTGGTTCGATTACCAATATTTTGGAGAGTATGTCGGCTGCACCATTGAAGACGGATTCGTGTGTCCTTTGCTTCTACAGATTGCAGAAGAGCAAAAGGCGGCAATGCCAAGAATTTTTGGCGACCACCGGATTCATGGAATGTGGGGATACAAATACGACTCGGAACGAACTGGAATTTCAATACATGCGGATTTTGCTGCAATCAACGTGAACTTCTGGCTTGCCCCCGATGATGCCAATTTGGACCCGGACAGCGGCGGCCTTGTCATTTGGGACAAGGAAGCACCACTCAACTGGGAATTTGACGACTACAACAATAATACCGAAAAGATCGCAGCTTTTTTGCAAGAGACTGGTGCAAAAACCTTCGTTGTGCCACACCGGCAAAATCGGGCGGCGTTATTCAATTCTGACTTGTTCCACAAAACGGATAATTTTAGGTTCAAGCCAGGATATGAAAATCGGCGTATCAATGTCACCATGTTGTTTGGCGATCGCAGGGCAAGCTGAAGCCATTTCTAAGCGAACAGATTACAGCTTCAAACCAATCTTGATTCAGAGTCTATTTTCACGACAGTTGCAAGCCACTAAGGTGAATCCAAAGAATCTGATCGCGAAATTATCTGTGGCCGTAACAAGAACTGGATACAGAAAATAAAACAGAACCTGGGCGAAGGTGTGCAATTTTATGCACTGGGCCTGAGCCACCTCTTTCAATCAAAAACCAATCCTGAGCGATGTGACGGATTGCTGGAGGTGTTCAGGAAAGAGGGGTATTCTGTGAAATTGCTGGACTGAGAAATTGTCGGACTGAAATACGCTTGAAACGAATTACTTGCGGGGGTGATTCCCTGACAGTGCTGCTGCAAGCCAATAGGCAGAACCGTCAACTGGTGACGGATGGCGATAGATGGTGGCAAACAAGCAGTGGCGAATACTTAACGATGGAACAAATGATGACTACGTCTGACGATAGCTGGGAAGCGCGACTGGCTGCCTTGTGGGTAACGCTGGATACAATGGAAGCACAGGCCTTCATTAGCAGCATGGATGCCATGGCGGCAGAGCTGCCGCACGATGCTGCGATTGGCCTTTTTGAACGTGGTGCTGCGCGTGACTCTTGCGGTTTTCCGGCGCTTGCCGTTCCCTTATACAAGGCGGCGCTGGAAGTTGGGCTGACGGGTTTGCGACGTCGGCGGGCCAATATACAAATGGCCAGTTCCATTCGCTATCTGGGTGATCCTCAAATTGCGGCTGACTTGCTGACGGCAGAAATGCAGGCCGGAAGCGATGAGCTGGACGGTGCCGTGCGTGCTTTTCTTGCGCTGGCACTGGCCGATCTGGGACGGGAACGTGAGGCGCTTGCCATCAGTTTGACAGCCTTATCGACCTATTTGCCACGTTACAACCGTTCGCTGGCCAGGTATGCGCAGGCGTTGTAGAAACCTGTTTACGATCTGCGCCGATAGCCTGATACCGTAGGGGTGAGAAAGAAATACAATTCGTGGCCATCTTGATTGAGCCAAACGATCCAGTCTTGCTACCAACGATAATCTGCAGCGGCTAACACTGCATTAAGAAACGACCCGGAAACCGGTCGTTTTTTTGTAACCTGTCGATTGCCATTGCTATTTGACAGACTTCCCACGTACACTTTTGCATTCACTTTTAAACGCACTCTATCAATGGAATGAGCAACGAGATCATGAATAATTCAACGCATCTAACTTTTCATATGGTCACGTGCTAGTGTAGTGCTGCACTCTTCTTGCCACTTATAAAATGCGCCTTTTCCGCCGATACTGCGTCAAAAATCCTCGCAATACCTCGGTATTGCTGCGGTTTTTTTCCTTGTCTCAACGAAAAATTCGCGCTTTTATAAGCGGCAATCTGCGTGCAACACTACACTAATGTCAGCAGTTTGGCCGCAGCATTTTTTATCTGACATCCACTGTACAGGCAGCGTCAGTATCGCCCAGCTATGGCTGCATCATTAATCTTAGAGGAGATGTATTTTGACTGTCCATTCACGTAGATCGTTTTGTGTCCTCGGCTCGGCAGCGTTGCTCGGCGTTTGGTCGTCCCCGACGCCTGCCAAGGACAACAGGCCACCCAATTCCAACGATCAGGACAGTCATATCAATAGGAAATTCCAAAATCCAATTCTTCCTGGGTTTAACCCCGATCCTTCAATCTGCCGGGTGGGTGAAGACTATTATTTATCGACTTCTTCTTTTATCTGGTTTCCCGGCATGCCGGTGTACCACAGCAGAGATTTGGTCAACTGGCAGTTGATCGGCCATGGCCTTGATAGAGCCGGCTTGATTAATTTCGACGGCATCAAGGACAAAGATGGAATTTGGGCGGTAACGATTCGTCATCATGACGGACTATTCTATTTAGTATCGACAGCGCATGATTGCGGCGGTCAGTTCTACGTTACGGCCAAAGACCCCCGCGGACCTTGGTCCGATCCCGTATGGCTCAACGACGCACCTGGCATTGATTCGTCATTGATGTGGGACGACGATGGGAAGTGCTACTTCACGGCAAACACCTGGAATTTTCCAAAGGATTTTAAAAAATCCTGGCCAGCCCAGACTGCGATTTGGATGCAAGAATTGGATCTGAGCCAAAAGAAATTAGTTGGCGAACGAAGAGTACTGACTTACGGTTACGGTCCCGAGTCGGGTTACATGGAGGGGCCACATGTTTATAAAATTGGTAGCCAATACTTGCTTATCACAGCGCAGGGCGGAGAAAAACATGAGATTGCCGCTTACCACAGCAAGTCGGTATGGGGCGAATACGTCGCAGAAAAAACAAATCCGGTATTGTCTCATCAGCGCTTTGGCAGCAAGCACCCCATACAGGGAGTCGGACATGCAGACTTGGTACAGACCCAACATGGCGAGTGGTGGGCTGTTGCCCTTGGGAAGCGCGTAGTCGATGGTGAATTTCCCTTGGCTCGCGAGACTTTTTTATGCGAAGTGAAGTTTGTAGACGGAACACCGGTATTTTGTCCCGGGCATGGCCAGGTATTGCTTGAGCAAGACAGGCCGAACCTCCCTTGGACTCCTGTTAAAACTGTGCCAGCGCGAGATGAATTTGACACGGGCAGCCTGGCGCCGGAGTGGCATTTTGTGCGAGTGCCAAACAGGAAGTTCCATCAAGTGAGCGGAGGAAAGCTTACAGTGGAATTAGGGCCACAGACAGTTGATGGGGTCGTAAATACATCAATGATAATACGAAGAATCGAACATCATCATTTTTTTGCAGCGAGCAAGCTATCGTTCTCTGCCGCAAAAGCCAACGAAGAAGCTGGAATCATCATTCACCGTACAGGCGATAACTATTTCACTTTAATGAAAACAAGCTCAACTATTGTTCTCGCAAAAAAACACGACGGGAAAAAAGAAATCATTGCGACGCTTCCCTATAGCAAACCGGATGTGTATTTTTCCGTCACGGGCATGGGGCTGGATGTAAATTTTAGTATCGGCGAATCCGCCGACACCCTGATACCTATCGGCGGAACTGAAAGCCTGGCCATCATTTCAGAAAATAAAAACAATAAATTCAACGGCGTGGGTATTGGTGTATATGCGACAAGCAATGGAGCGGAGAGCAACAATCATGCTTTATACGATTGGTTTGAGTACAGAAAGTATTCGCTGGCTCGTCCTTGATACTAAGCGGGGCAGTGCAAAAAGCTCGGGAATCTCCAGATCCTCAAACCTGGCCTGCGTTGGCATGGCAAGCAGTCATTCGTGACGAATGATGGTAATTGTGATAATTTAGGGGACTACATGCTTTAATCAATGCGGGTTGCTGCATCAGGCCAACTCCCTTTTTACTCCTTACCCAATACCCACCAGCCGGCCATAGTATGGAAACCACAGAGCAAGAAAGCACCGTACAAGAAGCCCCGGCAACTGGCTTTGTGGTGGAACAAAACCAGCGCCTGTCTGCGTCTTTGCTGTGGCGTTTGCAACGCCGCTTTTTTAGCGAGCAAAGCATAGACGCATGGCGCCACAGCATTGTGCCGCATTACATCACCAGCAATACCTTTATTGCCCAGGCCTATGCCAGGCTGGTGTTTGCCTATGTGCGCGATTTGCTGCGTGATGCACAGTCACCACTGGACCCCGCCCAGCCTATATACGTGCTGGAACTGGGCGCTGGCTCCGGGCGCTTCTCTTACCATTTCATCAAAAAGTTTTTTACGGTATGGCAGCAATCGGCCCTCAGCCATATTCCTGTGTGTTATGTGATGAGCGATTTTTGTGAAAAGAATCTTGCGTTCTGGCGGCAGCACCCGCTTTTGCAAACATATATAAAGCAAGGCGTACTCGATTTTGCCCTGGTCGATATGAGCAAGACCGACGATATCAGCTTGCAAAATTCCAAAGTGACGCTATCACAGGCACAGCTTAACAACCCGCTGGTGGTCATTGCCAACTACGTGTTTGACAGCATCGAGCAAGATGCGTTTTACATCAACGATGGCATCTTGCATGAAAGCCTGGTGAGCCTGCACAGCCAGCAAGCAGAAGCCGACCTGAACGATGTCAGCCTGTTGCAGCGCGTGCAGGCGCAGTGGCGCGATGTGCCGGTGTCTGGTGACTATTATCCAGAGCCAGCATTCAATCAGATACTGGCCCATTACCAGCAACACCTGGCAGACAGCCATGTGCTGTTGCCAGTGCAGTCGCTGCGTTATCTCGCGCATTTACGCCATATCTGCAATAACCGCTTGCTACTGATTTCTGCTGATAAAGGTTATGGCCGTGAAGATGATCTGCGCTTCCGTGGCACACCTGGCCTGGTGAGCCATGGCAGTATTTCACTGTCGGTCAACTACCACGCCATAGCGCATTACGTTGGTCTGCACGATGGCTTATGGATGTCCACTCCGCAGCGCCATCAGGATTTGTATATTTGCGCTGCCGTGTTTGCTGACGCATCGCCTGATTCAATCCCGCTGGGCTCCCCCCGGTTTGTAGAAACACAGCAGGCGTTTACCGAACACATCAGCGATATCGGCCCCGACGATTTCTTTAGTTTAAAACGCTTTATCCAGGCGCATGCCGACAGCCTGGAACTGGAACAAATACTGGCCTACCTGCGCATGAGCGGCTGGGATGCCACCAATTTCTGGGGATGCTATGTCGCCCTGATGCAACATGCAACAACGCTGGAAGGCCCGCTCAAGCGGGAAGTCGCCAACATGGCCGCACAGGTATGGCAGCACTATTATCCGCTGGGCGAGGTACGTGACCTGGCCTTTGCGCTGGGCAGCTTGCTGTATGAAATTGAACATTATCCAGAGGCCATCGTGTATCTGGAACGGTCTTGCCGTCTGTATGGCAATGCCTGCCCCACGCTGTATAACCTGGGCATGTGCCACTACAACCTGCGTCAGTTGCCGCAGGCATTGCAGTATGTTAACGACGCCTTGCAACTTGACCCGCACTATGAACCGGCGCGTGTCATGCTGACCACTATAAAAAACGAAATGTGCTGAGTGACCCTAACCTATACAGAGGTTGACGCCAATGAAAACCCAACTACCGGCACCGGCTGAAGCACAAACAGTACAGCAAGCAATCAAGGCTGAATTGCAAGGTGCGCAACCGGCACAACTCAGCACAGAGACCAAGACGGCATTTGCAGACAATCGCCCGGCAGCAGTCGCGCAGCGGCAATTACAGACCCTGATGAACAACAGCCCGCAAGCAGCACAAGCTAGCGCACTGCAAGCCATGATGAAGAACAGTTCCCAGGCACAGCTCATGCAGGCGACACAGCGCATGGCAGATGATGCGGCTTTGCAGGTAATGCAACAAAAACAGGGCAGCTTTAGGCCGACTTTTCAGATGAAGGCTGGAATGCCGGCGCGTGACGGTCAGGGTGTAAGTACCGTGCAGGGGAAATTGATGCCGCAGACTGGGGGAGGTAAGGTTATACAGGCGGTGACGGATGGTACAAAAGTTAGTTTGCCGTTGTTGGGGTATGTTGCGGAAAATGAAACGAAGTTAAAACAGTGGGATGGGGGCGAATTTTATGCAAGGGACCTGAGCTTGGAAGCAAAAGATGAGCGTCATGCACATGCGTACGACTTGAAACTGGCGGATGCAAAGGTGTCCTTGGGCGGTCATGTAGTTACAGCCAAAGGGGTCCAGGGCGGCGGTGCAGCTGAGGAAGCGAAACGCAACCAAACAACGCACAAATTCGTAGGTGAAAAAGGCGCAGGTAATGTGTGGGAGGTGCCTGACCCTGCTGTAAACCAAATCCGTAAGGAGTTGCCGCAGGGGCGAAATGCCAATGGCGCGGTACTAAAGGCAGACCACGATGGCTACGCAAAGAATATAAGGGATGAATTGCATGTCGCCTTCAGCAAAATGCTGAACATGCCTGATGCTGCTGTTGATCCCGGCAAAAAAGCTGCGGGTCAGATGGAGGCAGCGTTAGTGGAAAAGAGAAAAGCTGAACTGAAAAAGGCCGCAGAAGAGAGAGAAAAGAATGCACCTGAAATAGATTATGGAGGCATAGGATCCTTGCCGGATGATGAGGCGGCTGCTCCTGAAGAGGGTGACACCTAAACCGGCTTCATGAGCGCCTCAAAATACTTGGCGTTCCCGGTCTTGTACAGGCTGTACCAGGCAGCGAGAGTTGCTTCGGAGTAGGCGTCTAGCGCAGAAAACACTTCTCTTGCGAATTCCAGAGGACTCATGGCTGACGCCGTAATCAGATTCCCTGACTTCACCGCAGGCTTGTTGCGAAAGAAGGCGGCGCCCTTGTACCCGGTTGCAACGATGTACTCCTTCGAATTGCTTGTGTGTGGCACATCGTCCAAAAGACCGGTTCTTGCCAACCCCGCCGTGGCCCCGCAGATCGCGGCTACCGGCGTTCCCTTTGCGAGAAAGTCAGCGGCCAGTTGAGCTGCTTCTATGTTTTTCTTTTTGTCCCATGCCGTTCCGCCAGGCAGTACCAGCATGCCACTGCTACCGGGCTTGATCTTGTCGAGCGTAAGGTCCGGTGTGACACGCAAGCCACCCATGGTCTGAATGGGCTTTTCGTTGAGAGAAACGGTTTTTACCTTAAACCGTCCTGGAGTCTTTTGAAACTGGGGGTTATTGAGTCCGGCGATGAGGTGGCCGTATTCCCAGTCTGACATGGTGTCAAAGACGAAGAGATGAACTGTCAACTTTTTCATGGAGCGCACTCCTTGGCAAATGGGACTGTGACGCCTGACGTCCCGGTTCAGTGACCGCGGGTTCGCGTGCGCCTTGATGATCTAATAATCTGACAATGCGGCAATGTCGTCGACGAATGCGCCGCGCGGGTAGTCAGATGCCTGGTCGGTGAGCACGTGACCGCGCTGATCCAAAGCATCATTTGACATTTCCCATGTCGGCGTGCCGGTGCACCAATTTCCATTCGCCTTGCTCGATCCGGAAGACCTCCGTGGTGCGCAATTGCATCGTCAAGCGCTCCTCTTTGCCCTCCATCACCATGTCCGCATGCTGGATGCCTGTCCAAAAGCCAAGCCCACCGCTCGATCCCGACTGGAACACCTCGAACCTGCCAACACTGCCCTTTCCGAAAATCTTCGCACTCATTGTGTTGGCGGCGTTGACCTTTTCTGCTCCAACCACAGGGTTGCCGTTTGGCGGGAAAAACGTTGCCGGATCAGAAGCAGTCGAAATGGCTATGAGTGGTGCGGCCTTGCCCTGGATGTACTCGCTGGAGATTTGTTCGCGGCGAGCGAGGAAAGTATCAAAGTCTTCAGCGGCGGTTTGCGCTGTGGATGTCCAGCGCTCGAAAGCCTGCATGAAAGTTTTCAGAAAGTCGTCGGTTTCCTTCTTGGTGATCGCTCCGTGGGCATTCATCACGTCGCTCACATTGCCGATGTAAGCCTCGGGCTGTTGCATGACGGCGAGGTTGAGGTAGACGAAGCTTTGGCGCAACGCGTGGTTCGCGCCGAAGCCACCCAGAGAATAGGGGCTCACGCTTACGACTGCAGCAGGCAAGCCATCAAAGAGGCTAGTACCTTCTGGCCGTGATCCGACGTCGGTTGCATTTTTCAGGCAACCGGGCATCGGACGGTTGTACTCCGGGGTGACGAAGAGCAGTGCGTCGCAAGCCTCAAGCTCAGTTCGAAACGACACCCACGCTGGCGGAGGTGAAGAATCAAGGTCCTGGTTGTAGAGCGGCAGATCACCGATCTCAATGATGTGACAGTCGAGCGTAGCGGGCGCACGTGCGATGAGCGCCTTGGCCAGCTTGCGACTGAGTGAACCGTGGCGAAGGCTGCCGATCAGAACACCGACGTGTCTTGGCTTTAAGAGCATGATGTTCTCCTTAAATGATGCGGAGAATCTACTGTGTTGCTCGCGGCCTGTCCGTGCGGCAGTACACGTAACGCCGACGCAGTTCTGCGGTTCCAAGGTTTTTACGTGGGCACCTAAAAAGGTAATCTGCGCCGGCGTTGATTTTCACCTGTTTGAATTAGCCAATTTTTTTTAAAATTGAATTCATACAAGTTGCTTACGCTGCTTTGCCCGCTTTCCCCTCATTCACAACCCGTTCATGCTCAGCGGCCCAGGCGGCATCCATGGCGCTGACTTTGATGAACGAAGGGCGGCTGGTGATGCGCTGTATATAGTCCATGATGATCGGGGTTTCAGGCACCAGCTTGAACATGGTCCCCCAGTTCAAGGCATTGCCCCACAGGATATCTGCTGCTGACAGTTGTTCACCCAGCAGGTAAGGCCCTTTTGCCAGTTGGGCGGTGACGGTATTGATCATCGTCTCAAAATCACCGTAAGGACACATCGATGGTGCTGCCGGTGGGTGTTGCTGAGACTTGTCCACCAGCGCCGGTTCATAACAGGCGGCATAAAACGCCATCCAGCGCAGGTAAGAGCCACGCAAGTGGCTACCTGGGGCAGGGCTAAGGCCTGCTTCAGGGAACAACTCTGCCAGGTACAGGAAGACGGCAATCTGTTCCGTGATCAGCTCACCACGATGCAGCAAGGCTGGTACCTTGCCCATGGGGTTAATGGCCAGATACGGGCCTTGCCTTTGTTCGCCTGCCTTCATGTTCAAGACATGCAATTGATAAGGCGCACTCAGTTCTTCCAGTAAGGTCAGCACGCCGGTAGCGCGGGTTTGTGGGGAATAGAACAGGGTGAT
Organism: Undibacterium sp. Di26W; assembly: GCF_049340265.1. Lineage (NCBI taxonomy): Bacteria > Pseudomonadati > Pseudomonadota > Betaproteobacteria > Burkholderiales > Oxalobacteraceae > Undibacterium > Undibacterium sp. Di26W. The sequence goes on along the minus strand of NZ_JBMPOR010000036.1, from coordinate 6,829 downwards.
GTTGTCATTGTTGCTCATGATCTTGCCTTTCTGTGTCAGGGTTGGCGGCTTGAAAGCGTCATTGCTTGGCCGATGTGAGCAGAATACGGCTTCATACCTGTCATCTTTTGTCAGGATGGATTATTATTTAAAAATTATTTAAAAAATTATTTATTTTCCCGCCCCTCATATTACCCTCACATGCGCGCCAGCCGACTGATTTCCATCCTCACCATCCTGCAAGCGCGGGGTTTTGCCACTGCGCCTGAACTGGCGGACGAGTGCGGTGTCACCTTGCGCACTATTTATCGTGACATTGATTCCATGAGCGAGGCAGGCATCCCGGTCTATAGCGAACGCGGTTCGGCTGGCGGCTATCGCCTGCTGGACGGCTATCGCACGCAATTGAACGGCTTGTCCGCCAAAGAAGCAGAAGCCCTGTTCATGAGCGGCCTGGCGGGTGCTGCCACTGACTTGGGTTTGGGGTCGGTCATGGTGGCGGCGCAAAACAAGCTGCTGTCTGCTATGCCAGTGGCCTTGCGCGATGGTGCCCTGCAAATGCGTTCGCGCTTTCACCTGGATGCGCCCGCCTGGTTTTCGCTGACAGAACAGCCGCATCACCTGCCGCAAGTGGCCGATGCCGTATGGACACAACGCCTGATCCATATCCGTTATGAAAGTTGGAAAGGCATCAAGGAAAGAACCGTCCAACCCCTGGGTATGGTCATGAAAGGCGGTGCCTGGTACCTGGTAGGGCAGGTGGACGACAAACCCCGCACCTACCGCATCTCACGCATACTGGACTTTGATCTGCTCGACCAGTATTTTGAACGCCCCACCAGCTTCGACCTCACTCACTACTGGCGCGCCTCCACCCGCAGGGTGGAGCAGGACACCTACAACAGCCAGGCCACCATTCGCCTGTCACCCCTGGGCGTCAAAATGTGCGGACACTTTTTGCCGCCGTATGTCTATGCTGAAATGCACCTGTCCAAAGAAGTAGACGAACGCGGCTGGACCACCGCCACCATCCCGGTAGGAACACTGTGGCAAGCCAGCGCAGAAATACTGCGCTTCGGTGAAGATGCAGAAGTGCTGGAACCACCGGAATTGCGTAGCAGGATGATGGATGTGGTGGGGAAGATGGGGGCGTTGTATGGGGTGTGAATTGAGATTCCCTCGGTAATTAATTCCATAACTTTATATGTGGTTTCCAAAGGCAACTGTTGATGGCGGTTCATACAGGCTCTCCATTGAGGATTTAAAGCCCAGTTTTTCAATTGCAGTTCAATAAATTACTAATGCCAAAAATTCGACATGCAGGTGATGCTAGTTGTATGCCAGCACCGATTGATATTCCATTGCCTATGCGGCCGTCAGTTTGTGCCGCATAATCTCTTGTCATCTGGATATATGTAGTAAGAAAACTCGTAAAACCAATGTCTACACGAGCGCCAATCGATAGTTTCCACACTCGACTATCATTTGGCCGATTAATTTGCATGGCGCGCAATTGTGCGCTGTACATCATTTCAATTTCTGGTTTTACATAAACATATCTGGAGGTAAGTGCTGCACCGTTCATCACGGGACTAAATTGTTGTTGATATCCCGCCAATACTCCCCAATTATCGGAGTAGCGTCGTGAAGACGCTTTACCAAATAAAACAGTTTCTACAGATAACAAGCTTCTATTTTGTCGATCACCAAATGTCATATTGTCGATTCCTAAACTGACTCCAATTACTCTATCCATTGCTCGATAGGAGATTTTTTCCTTTTCTTTTTCGCCGACATTGTTATCGCTATTTGCAATGTCATAAGTAATAGGTCCAATGCTGGCTTTAATTTGAGATGGGCGGGTTGTAAGAAACGTTGATGTGTTTTTTTCAAACTCTGATTGCTTTACGTAAGCCCACGACCACGAATTATCTTGGAATGAATCAACGATAGTGAGCGGGTTTTCTTCTTCTTTTTGGGGCTTACTTTCTAGAACATCAAGAATAGAGCGTGTTTGACTTATCAGCATGAGAAGTCTTTGCTTAACTTGCGAACTCTTCCACAAGCTATTGTCACCTTTTAAAGTAACTTTAGGATTTACTTCTTCGGGGTGGGGATTTTTTAATTGCCGGATGAAATCTTTTAATTCCGTTTCCTGAATTGTCCTTTGCTCTGGAGTTAGCATACATTGTTTGCCGCAATGGTCCGACGTAAGTCCGACCTCACCCGCATTTAAAAGATAGTCATTTACCGCATTGTCTGAGCACAAAAGTTTTTCGATAAAACTTAACAAGTCGGAAGAATTCCTTTCAAACTTTGACATGTCGTTAATGGTTTTCGTATTTACCGTGATATCTAAACCTTGCCGATTAGTATGATCGTGGAAAGAATTTGCGGCGAGATCGGTGAGGCGACTCCTCCAAGTAGTGATATGTCCAGGCGAAAAACTATCATGCAAGTAATGATCTGAAATAGCGTTTGCAGTCAGTGCGCCAAATAAATTATTTTGTGACGTACGCAGCATTAATGCCAACATATGATTGGAACTTTGAGCAACAATTAATTCAGCTTGAAAATGTGAATGATTGACATGCCCTGACCTTGCTCCCTCTATGTTGAACGGATCATCCTTACATCGTATTCGATTAATATCAAGATCACGCCTGACAACAGGATAAAGTCGTCCATGTTTGACGTATGGATTTCCTCGGCCAGTTTTTTTAACTTCTTCTTCCTCAAGGTCAGTGTCGTCAATCAAATAATTTTCTCTTCCGGCCAAAAGCTTGTCTGGTGTCAAGAAATAATCCACGCACATTACAACATCGCCATATGTCGTGTAATTAAGTAGGGGGTTGCTTTCATCAATTTTCTTATCACTATTTTTGGGGATTGTTTCAAGTGAATTTTCTTTGGTTATTTCTTTGTTGGCTATGTCAAGTGGATCGAAATACCAATAACTTAATTCTTCCAATAGTCTTTTGTAAGATGGTTTTGTACAGTCTTTGCTCTCGCCATTCTCAATCTTGCATTGTTCCTGGCGCATTTTTTTTTCGATAATTGTATCGCAGTCAACTATTGAATTTGATTTGCAAAATACTGCTTTAAGACGAGCTTTGACGGCTATTTCACAAGTTATGGTTGTAATTCCGGCTGTTAAACATTTTTTAATTTGATTATTTTCGTCCTGCCATTCCTTGCATCTAACGTTTTTTTCGGTGTTTTCATCGCAATAAAAGTGTATCGCTACATGGTAGGCCAGATCTCCCATTCTTTTGTGCTCCCAGGAATCGAATGCATGCACGTTACACGTCACGAATATAGATAAAGTAGTTAACAATTGAACGAGACGAATACTCATTTTTGCCTCCCTTTGGCAGTCAATATTTTTACGACATTAATTCGTATAATTTTTATGGGACAAAGTTAGAGCGATTGATCAAATTTTTTTCAATAATTTCAATGCTCGCTTCTAATAGCTGAGATCTGGGGTAATGATTTTTGTCTATCAACAGCTTACTAAGCTTTGGCATTTGCTTCTCAAAAGGCATAGCTACGGCCCAATGATCCGCATTGACATAGCCAAGCAAAATACTGTTCGGTATTACCTGATCGTAATAAATTAATTGCCCGTCGTTTCGAGGGTCTATGGCAGCTAATTTTTTATAAAAAGGGTGAAAAATAGTGGATATGCGTTCGGGCTGCGGGGCGGTAACGATAGAAAAATAGAGCAGATTTTTGGGTAAGGAATTTTCTGCAAGCCAATTCAACCTGAAGCTACGCGTAATGCTGAGGATTTCTTTTTTATCAGTTCGTTCGCACTCACTTAATGGTAGTGCGTTAATTGCTGAGTCATAGAGTGCTTGTATTCCGTCTGCCACTGGACTTCCATTGACCGCTCCCGCGATACTTAAAATGGCTGCTATTTTGTTTTGTAAATCGGGATAAGTTGCTAGCGCCGTTAATGTATCCGCAGTTCCTTTTGAGTAACTAACTATAACTATTTTCCTAGGGGAATTCACGTCATAATTGCTAACAATAAATTCATGAATTATTTCAGCATTGCGTTTTGAGCTAGCCCTTCCTTTAATAGGTACATAATCCACCTTGTACCCACGATTGATTAAATTTGATGTTGCATCTGAAAAAATTGAAACATGATTCTGGATGCATTCTCCAAAAATGCCGTTGACAATCATGATATCTGTTGTTGGCCTCGAAAAGACAAATGGCGATGTTTGATAGTCGTCGATCTGCGCTTCGTCTGAGAATTGAATTAACCATTGTGTGCATGTGCCATCGTCACCGCTAAGGTCCCTTGCAATTAGCTGACATAAAATCCGTCGGAATTCCAATCGTTGATCAATGATGCCGACATGTTTTATGGGGGAATGGACTAGTGCAGGGGTATTTGAAGTGTATGACAGCAAATTACTGCCGCATCCAGATAGAAAAAGCGAGGCCATCAAGATGGCACAACAGGCGGCTTTTATCTGTGGCAACATATTCTCACTCCATACTTGCGCACGCATTTTTAATGAGTGCAGAGGCTGGCAGCCGACATTAATTTTAGAAGCTTGAGTATCAAAAAAAGCGCTGATTTACTACAAATAGTTATATTTTTTATAAAATAAACTATAGAATAAAAATTTGTTTTTTACTAATAATTTATTTTAATTGTTGTTTTATTGACTTGCTTGTTAGGATTGCGTACGTGGGGTGCGAGATAAAACTGATTTTATCTCTGGGGAGATTTGACTTGCCCTCATTTTTGGTGCAGGCATGAGGTTTTCATCAGGAAAGCACTCTGATATTTAGAATATGGATACGACGTTGGCATCACAGAAAGTCTACGAACAAATAAAGGCGCGCAACTTATATAAAGTTGTGCGTGGTGATATTTTTGTATTCAAAACACCAGAACATATCAATGACGATATGCTGCCAACAGATCATCTGGATCTACTGGAGCATGCTATTTACCTGTTGGCAATAACGATCCATAGCACATATATCAAGAGTGAACTTGAACTGGGCATCCGTGTTGCTGCGATAGATGCCGTGGGCTTGTGCATAATGGGTGACACTTCCCCATGAATATACAATTATTAAAAGAGAAAATTGCACGGGCCGAGAAAATGGCCTTTGAGCGATCTTATGAGTTCGAGGCGTCGCAAGAAGTGCTAAACGCATTAACAGAGGACAGTGTCGAACTGGCCTTGCTTGCCCTTTGTGATGGAGATGTCACATTGCATAGGCTTGAAAGATCGATTCCATATCACAGGCTAAGGGACTGCGTTTCATATAGCGGAGAATTGGTAGATGCCGCTGCGCGCGGATTTAAAACATTTGCCCTATACGATACAGATGAAGTAATTGAGCAAAGGCGCAGGCGCTGCGAAATGTTCATCAACGCGCTAGAAAAATTCAATATAATCAAAATTAGCACTACCGTGCTAAGTGGGGTCAAGCATTCGCAATTTACATTGCTTGAGTCAGATATTCGTCTGACGAAAGAGGATATATTGAATCACATTTTCCCCTATCAGGAAATTCAATTTCGCACATATGGTAGTGATGTATTGTTGACTGGCCTTGTGACAGATGGTGCGCAACGGGATCAATACAAGGGCCGTTTTTATGGGAGTAGGTATTCAGTCGAAAATACTTTAACGCAAGAGCATCATTTTGTTCCATACCATGCGATTGATCTCGGTTCAATACTGACCAATACGGAAGAGAACAGGGCTCTGGCAGCAAAGCGCATTGTTTTTGCTGGGGGTGGTGCTGGTTATTTTGACATTAGTCATGACGACCGCTTTCTTATTGTCTGCGGCCAGGATATTCGATTATGGGATATAGCCACCGGTCATTGCCTTAGGGTATACGACGATGGTCTGACTACCGCAAATACGGCGAAACTTAGCACCGATGGTCAATTACTCGTAACCGCATCCAGTGATTCTACACTTCGTTTGTGGAATACATTGAGTGGTGAATGTTTACGCATATATAAAGACCTTGCCCATGGCTGCTTACAATTTTGTTCTGATGATCAATTCCTGATCTTTGGATCTGGAAATGTATTGCACCTTTGGCATATCGATAGTGGTGAGACTGTCCATGTTTTTGAAGGACACACCGAGCCTGTAACGGCAATTGCATACACACCCAAATCTGAGGTGTTTTTTAGCTGCTCTGCAGATGGTACCGTCCGCGAATGGAATATCGCCAGTGGTAAATGTTTGCAGATCATGCAATATGGGGAAAAACCCTTCGATGACTTGGGAATTTATCCGCAAGGTCAAATTGGCGAAAGCGCATTGACTGATCTAGCAATTTTCCCGCAAGGCCAACTACTCGTAGCAGGTGCTGCTAACAGCAAATTCAATATCTGGAATACTAGCACCGGTGAATGCATCCGCTCGGTAACTGGGCTTAGCGGGCGAGTCAAGAGTGTCGATTTTAGTAAAGATGGCCGATTTGTTGTATCGGCATCGGTAGGTGAGAAGACCATTCGGGTCTGGGATTTATCTAAGGAAGACAGCTTTTTTGAATTGATGGGCCATAGCAGACTGATCGGTGATGTGAAGTTTAGTAAAAGTGGCAAATTTCTGGTTTCGACTTCTTTAGGTCAAACATTACGGTTGTGGGACGCCGAGACTTGGGAATGTTTTCGGATATTTGGGGAGCGGGAGGTGCTTGATTTGACTTCTATTACTTGACTGTAGTGGTCAAGTATTTTCGGACACTGGGATAGGTTCTTTTTCTGCCATTTTTTGCTCATAGACACTGGGTGGCAGATTGCCCAGGGCAGAATGCAAGCGAACGTTGTTGTAAAAGCCCACAATAT
>NZ_JBMPOR010000035.1:0-45919 GCF_049340265.1 Undibacterium sp. Di26W | reverse complement strand
GAACAAGGGAGATTCGGATAAATCTGTCCCAATTTCCACTGAAAGACATGTTCTTGCGTGCACGTTTTATGAATGACCAGCACTTGGTTTTGAAATTTAAGAAAATTAGACCTTAATCAGATGTTCCCTAGCATTGACAAGGCTTTTCAGCCAAGCGCCAGAACGGCGCTGACAATTGGTTTGTATTCAGAAAACCTCATCATCAAAGCTGTAGGTATCCCCAGCTATCTTATTTAGAAGACACGCGTTCGCTCTTGAAAAAGAGCGTTCTTAGCTGTCTCGCGTTTTCTCAAACCGCATTCTTTAATTCCAAAAATTTTTTGCTCTCGACTTTGGCGGCCAGGTCGATAAGCACGCACGCGCTCAGTTAAAACGTGCTTCCCTGGCCGCCGTAAATCATTGAAAAGGTTCAAAAAATGACTTTCAAAGCTCCTCAAATAACTGCAGTCGGGATCGCGATAGTTTGTCGTTTGGTCGGGAAGTGGTTGAAGATCGCTTTCGGCCAGTCGTCGTTGACGATCGATGAGAATGATATTGCGGCTATTCTGTTTTTGTGCAGTTGGTTGCAAGTGTTGCAAAAGGGTTTTGTAAAAAAACGAAAGGAGGAAAATAACAAGTAATTTGAAGAAGGGAGGGGCGATTTGTACCTCCCTTTTTTAAGATAAAACTACTTCAGAATTAGTTATTGTCCACTTGAATATTTAGATGTAAAACCAGTAACTAGCAAGATGCTTTGTTAAAGGATATTTCTTAACGCCCCATACATAATATTAAATTCAAAGTTAAGCGAGAAAAATTCAGAGTTAAATGAAAATCGACAAGTTAAGTGGATTTCGACATCGACAATCAACTTGCTTTATCTGTATAAAGCTTACATAAAAGATATTTTGAAAAAGTCGCTTGCATAAATCACTGTTTTTTTATACAGTACTGCAAAACGCAGGAAATTAAACCTGCAGTTCATTTTTCCACCCGCCGCTTATTGAATGAAAGAATGTATGGACGATAAGAAACCAGAAAATGCCTCAGAAAAAGCAAAGGCACTTGCTGCCGCACTGGCACAGATAGAAAAGCAGTTTGGTAAAGGGTCGGTCATGCGTATGGCCGATGGCGAGGTGGTGGAAGAAGTACAGGTAGTTTCCACAGGTTCGCTGGGTCTGGACATTGCACTGGGCGTCGGCGGTTTGCCACGTGGCCGTGTCGTTGAGATTTACGGTCCTGAATCTTCTGGTAAAACCACGCTGACACTGCAGGTTATTGCTGAAATGCAAAAACTGGGTGGTACTTGCGCGTTTATCGATGCAGAACATGCACTGGACGTCGGTTATGCCCAGAAACTGGGTGTGAATCTGTCTGATTTGCTGATTTCTCAGCCGGATACGGGTGAACAGGCGCTGGAAATTACCGATGCGCTGGTGCGTTCCGGTAGTGTTGACCTGGTGGTCATCGATTCGGTGGCGGCATTGACGCCACGTGCCGAAATTGAAGGCGATATGGGTGATTCCTTACCTGGCTTGCAGGCACGTCTGATGTCTCAGGCTTTGCGCAAGCTGACAGGCAGTATCAAGCGTACCAACACGCTGGTGATCTTTATTAACCAGATCCGTATGAAGATTGGCGTCATGTTTGGTAGCCCGGAAACCACGACAGGTGGTAATGCACTGAAGTTTTATGCTTCTGTGCGTCTGGATATTCGTCGTACTGGTTCCATCAAGTCTGGCGATGAGGTGGTGGGTAATGAAACCAAGGTGAAGGTTGTCAAGAACAAGGTGGCACCGCCATTTAAAGAGGCGCACTTTGACATCATGTATGGCGAAGGTACTTCACGCGAAGGTGAGATTTTGGATTTGGCGGCCGATGCCAAGATCATAGAAAAAGCCGGTGCCTGGTATAGCTATAATGGTGAGCGTATTGGTCAGGGTAAGGATAATGCACGTACTTATCTGAGAGAACGTCCTGAGTTGGCATTTGAAATTGAAAACAAAGTGCGCTTGCATTTGGGCGTACCTTTGTTGATGGCGGCAGCAACGGCTGAATAAGCCTGGCCGGCCATGGGTCCAGGGCCCAGGTCCTTGAATCATGCCAGTTGGTGGCGCGAGATATTTGCGCTGTCTGACTGGCATTTTTGTTTGTAAAGTATGAAAAGACCTCCACTCAGCCTGAAAGCCAGGGCGCTACGTTATTTATCCATGCGTGAACATAGCCGTATGGAACTGGAGCGCAAGCTGGCGCGTTATGCGGAAGAGGGTGATGATATTGAAGGCGTGCTGAATTTCCTGGAAGCAGCCAAGTATCTGTCTGGCGAGCGTTTTTCTGAATCGCTGGTGAACCGGCGTCAGGCCAGGTTTGGCAATAACCGTATCCTGGCGGAATTGCAAAGCCATGGTCTGGATGCGCAGGATATTGAGCATGTGAAAGAAGACTTGAAAGTATCCGAACTGGAAAGAGCGATTCAGGTCTTGCACAGAAAATTCCCGCATCCGCCGCAAGATCATCAGGAAAAGATGAAGCAAGCGGCATTTTTGCAGCAAAGAGGCTTTTCCGGCCGCGCCACCCAGGCTGCGATGCGCGCACCGCGTGACGAAGAGTTGCAATAACAGCAAAGCTATCTTGATGTGTAGTAATACCACCAACAAAAATATTGATTTTCTACTTATATTTTTGCATAAGCTTAGGCAGAAATCTGCTTAAATTGTAGTCGTATGATGAGTTCGGCGCAGGTCTGTGCTACACTCTGCTGGTTTTTTTGCAGGGCCGCAGGAGCGGCTGTTATCGTAGAAACTGCGGTAACGACACGCAATTGTGGCTATTTATTCAGAATGAGCCGCCAGCAGGCATGATGCCCTTATCTTCGTCCACCAACAGACGCGCCTTGAAACATACGCGTACTATCCAGATCGAAGCGTTCGCGCGCGATGATGGGTTGTGGGATATTGACGCCCGTATTACTGATTATAAGCCACGCGATATTACTCTCGCTTCCGGCACGCGCCCGAATGGCGCGGCCCTTCACGACCTCAGCTTGCGCCTGACCATCGATTTGCAACTTAATGTTGTGGATGTCGAGGCTGCCTCTGACGCGGTTCCTTACCCCGGTTATTGTGAAGCGATTGCTCCAGATTACAAGAAGTTGATCGGCCTGAACCTGCTTCGGCAGTTCCGCCAGGGCGTGAAAGAACGCCTGTCCGGCATTCATGGCTGTACCCATTTAACCGAAATGGCGCAAATTTTACCCACTGCAGCAGTCCAGGCTTTCGCTGGTGATGTCGTTGATACCCGCGATGGCGCAACCGATGATGAGCAGCAGTCAGAACAACCTTTTCAACTCGATCGCTGCCATGCCCTGCGTACTGATGGGCCTGCGGTTGTCAAGTATTACCCGCGCTGGTCAAAGACCTTGCCCAGCGTGAAATCACCCAGCTAGTTTGTTTGTTTAATTATTTATACCTCAGTGTCTGAAGGGAAGTCGTATGAAAATTCATGAGTATCAGGGTAAAGAAATCCTCCGCAAATTCGGAGTGACAGTACCACGCGGTATTCCATGCCTGTCTGTTGACGAAGCTGTCAAAGCAGCCGAAACGCTGGGCGGACCAGTCTGGGTCGTTAAAGCCCAGATCCATGCCGGTGGCCGTGGTAAGGGTGGTGGCGTGAAAGTCGCCAAATCCCTGGAACAAGTGCGTGAATACGCTAATGCCATCCTGGGCATGCAACTGGTTACTCATCAAACCAGCCCTGAAGGCCAGAAGGTACGTCGCCTGCTGATCGAAGAAGGCGCAGATATCAAAAAAGAACTGTACGTCAGTATGGTGACTGACCGTATTAGCCAGCGCGTGGTCCTGATGGCCTCCAGCGAAGGCGGTATGGATATTGAAGAAGTGGCAGAAAAACATCCTGAACTGATCCACAACCTGGCGATCGACCCGACCAATGGCCTGCAAGATGCTGAAGCGGACGACATTTCCCGCAAAATCGGCGTGCCTGAAGGTTCTATCGCTGATGCGCGCGTACAGTTGCAAGGTTTGTACAAAGCCTTCATGGCAACTGACTGCTCCCTGGCTGAGATCAATCCTTTGATCCTGACTGGCTCCGGCAAGGTTATCGCACTCGATGCGAAATTCAACTTCGACGCGAATGCCTTGTTCCGTCAACCAGAAATCGTTGCTTACCGCGATCTGGATGAAGAAGATCCAGCTGAAATCGAAGCGTCCAAATTTGACCTGGCTTATATTTCCCTCGACGGCAATATCGGCTGCCTGGTGAACGGTGCCGGTCTGGCGATGGCCACCATGGATACCATCAAACTGTTTGGCGGCGAACCAGCCAACTTCCTCGACGTAGGTGGTGGTGCGACAGCAGAAAAAGTGACAGAAGCCTTCAAGATCATGTTGAAAAACCCAGGCCTGAAAGCCATCCTGGTCAACATTTTTGGCGGCATCATGCGTTGTGACGTGATCGCCGAAGGCGTGATTACTGCATCCAAAGCAGTTTCTCTGCAAGTACCACTGGTTGTGCGCATGAAGGGTACCAACGAAGACATCGGCAAGAAGATGCTGGCTGACTCTGGCCTGCCTATCATCGCGGCTGACACGATGGAAGAAGCAGCGCAGAAGGTTGTTGCAGCTGCTGCAGCTAAAGCTTAATAATCGCAAGGAACAGATATGTCCATCCTGATCAATAAAGACACCAAAGTCATCACCCAAGGTATCACTGGCAAAACTGGCCAGTTCCATACTCGCATGTGCCGCGATTACGCAAACGGTAAAAACTGTTTCGTCGCTGGCGTGAACCCGAAAAAAGCTGGCGAAGATTTCGAAGGCATCCCGATTTTTGCTAACGTATTCGAAGCTAAAGCTGCTACTGGTGCCACAGTCTCCGTTATTTATGTTCCACCAGCAGGCGCAGCCGCTGCCATCTGGGAAGCTGTAGAAGCTGACCTGGACCTGGCAATTTGCATTACGGAAGGCATCCCTGTCCGTGACATGATGATGTTGAAAGACCGCATGGCAAAGTCCGGCAGCAAAACAAAATTGCTCGGCCCTAACTGCCCGGGTCTGATCACACCAGACGAAATCAAGATCGGCATCATGCCAGGTCATATCCACCGTAAAGGTCGTATCGGCGTGGTTTCCCGCTCCGGTACACTGACGTATGAAGCAGTGGGTCAATTGACCGCACTGGGTCTGGGTCAGTCTTCTGCCGTTGGTATCGGTGGTGACCCTATCAATGGTCTGAAACACATCGACATCATGAAGATGTTCAATGATGATCCTGATACAGATGCCGTCATCATGATCGGTGAAATCGGTGGCCCTGATGAAGCCAATGCTTCTTACTGGGTACGCGACAACATGAAGAAACCAGTTGTCGGCTTTATCGCTGGTGTGACTGCGCCTCCGGGCAAGCGTATGGGTCATGCAGGTGCGCTGATCTCAGGTGGTGCTGATACGGCACAAGCCAAGCTGGATATCATGGAAGAATGTGGCATCAAAGCAACCAAAAACCCATCTGAAATGGCCCGTTTGCTGAAAGCCATGCTGTAAGGTTTTTGGGTATAAATAGTTGTTTAAAAAGAGTCGCAGATTTTGCGACTCTTTTTGTTTATGCTTGCATTTACTGAGGATATCCAGTGCAAATAGATTTCCTTAATGTTAAGCTTAACTTGTAGAGGAAAAATCAATCCGGTTTTGCGGTTTGATGTTTGTTGATTAATTTGCAAAAATTTTTGTCAGCCGTTTATTGATGCCATACCAGCGTGTTTTAGAATTTGCCGCCTTGTCTGATAACGGGCGAGTCAGAGCGCATAACGAAGATGCTATCGTCGTGTGTGCCGATTATGGCTGCGCCGTCCTGGCTGATGGTATGGGTGGTTATAACGCCGGTGAAGTGGCCAGCGCCATGACTTCGCAAATCATTGCAGAATACCTGTGTACCAAAATGGATGGCTTGTGGTTTCCTTCCATGGGCCCCAGACCGGTCGCCATGGCCCGCTGGATGACGGAGGCCATCGAGTCTGCCAATCGGAATGTCTTGCATGTCGCGCAAACCAATCCCGAATGCGCAGGCATGGGCACGACGGTCGTGGTCGCCTGTTGTCTACAGGATAAGCTTTTGCTAGGCCATGTCGGCGATTCCAGAGCATACCGCTATCGTGATGCAGAATTGACCAGACTCACAGAAGATCATTCCGTGCTGCAGGAACAGATCAATGCAGGCTTGATTTCAGAGGCTGATGCGCGTTTCTCATCCATCAAGAACCTGATCACCCGTGCCGTCGGTACCCAGGAAGAGTTACTGGTAGAGTTGCATATACACCATACCCTGGATGACGATCTGTACCTGATTTGCTCGGATGGATTGACCGATATGCTCAGTCATGATGAAATCCTCACCATCCTTCATCGCTACGGTTCGGATATGCGATTATGTTGCGGCGCACTCATCGATCATGCGAATGATCATGGCGGCCTCGACAATATTTCGGTTATCCTGTTCAAACTGGTTGGCGAAGAAAACAAATCCTGGTTGCAAAGAACCTTTACCCGGTAGTTCAGGGGTTTACGAATTGATGAGAGATTATGGCGAAAATTATCGTCACCTTTAATGGTCTGGTCCAACAAGAACTGACAATCAGCAAATCACGGCTGACCATAGGTCGTCGGCCAAGCAATGACGTGGTCATTGATCATCTGACTGTCAGTGGCCAGCATGCCGCCGTTGATACTTCTTCGAATGGCTCATTTGTGCTTGACCTGGGCAGTACCAATGGCACCATGGTAAATGGCCAGCCTGTCAAAAAACATTTGCTGCAGCATGATGACGTAATTGATATCGGCAAATATAAATTGCGTTTTCAGGTTGAAAAAGATACTCAGGGTAAGGGCACACTATCGGTCAGTCCGTCAGCGGCGGGCGCTGCACCAGCAGCCTCGAATTTGCCTGCCAAAGTCAAGGTATTGACAGGTGCTAATGCGGGTAAGGAGTTGGTGTTAGCCAAGCCTGTCACGACCATAGGTAGCCCGTCGGTACAGGTGGTAGCTATTACGCGCCAGGAAAAAAACTATTTTATTGCACATATTGAAGGTGCTACCAAACCGAAACTGAATGATGTCGTTATCGATTCAAAGCCGGTTCAACTCAAAAACAAAGATGTCATAGAACTGAGTAGCGCAAAGCTGCAGTTCATGGGTTGAAATCCTGTTCATCCACTCTTGCATGGCGGCTTGTCGCTACCATGCAAGAGTAACGCGTCTTCCTATGACATCTACCCGCATCTCGATTGCTCTGTGTACCTACAATGGGGCCACTTATTTGCAGGAGCAATTGCAAAGTTTTAGCACTCAATCCCACATGCCTTATGAACTGATCGTCTGTGATGATCAATCCACGGACGCAACGGCGGAGTTGGTTCGTGCTTTTGCCAGCGAAGCAGCATTCCCCGTGCGTCTTTTTATCAACCAGGATAGATTAGGTTCAAGGCTTAATTTTGCCAAGGCAACCGGCTTGTGCAGCGGCGACGTCATCGCCTTATCAGATCAGGATGATGTCTGGCGTCGCGATAAACTGGAAAAAATCAGCCAGGTATTTGCGGATGGAAGCGTTGCCGCCGTCTTCAGTGATGCCGAAGTCACGGATTCATCATTGCAGCCACTGGGATACAGCATGTGGCAAGGGCTTAGATTTGATGCTAATGCCAGACGGTATATGCAGGGAAGCGCAGGGTTTGGTATGTTGCTCAAGCGCTTTCTGGTGATGGGGGCTAGCATGGCATTTCGTGCATCATTGCGGGAAATGATTTTACCGGTACCGCCAACCTGGCATCATGATGCCTGGATCGCCCTGCTGGCAGCAGCCTGCGGCAATATCGTGCCGGTAGATGAGTGCCTGCTGAAATACCGGCAACATGACAATAATCAGATCGGTGGACGAAAAAAATCCTTGCTGTCACAGGTACGCAATGCCCTGCAGACGGACCGTGAGGCTTATCTGCGTGACGAACTGGCACTGTGGTCCATGTTGCAGCAACGTCTGCTCAGTAGCGAGAAGGTCCATCCAGAGCACCTGTCTGGCAGCGTCGATAAATGTGCCCATTTGCAAAGGCGGTTGAATTTTCCCAAGCCGAGATGGCGACGTCTGCCACCGATAGCCGCAGAGTTATATTCTGGAGCATATGCCCGCTATGCCAGGAACTGGGGCAGTGTCGCTTTGGACGTACTGATGAAGTAACGTGATCCGCCAATCTTCACGTCCCCGGTTTGTTTAAAGAAAACGGTACTTTGTCCAGCGGTTGATGCTGTTGAATACCCTGACGCAAAAGAAAACAATCTGTCTTGTCGGCTTGGAACCGGTCAGGATGGGCTTCAGGAAAATATGAAATAGCGGATAGGTGCTGAAGCATTTCGTGCTGACATCGACGATATCTTCATCAAGAAATTTATTTTTACTGGAAGCATTACTGAACTGGCTCATCAACTGACGCGGAAAAAAACGGGTAATCACAGCATTGGCCATGATACGTTCTGCGTTTGGTATGCTGGTGCTCAGATGTTTCTTGGTCATCTGCACCAGATTTACACCAAATACTTCGACCAGGCGATAGCCGCTGCTGTTTTCTCTCAGCGCTGCAAAGATTCTGCTATTCACATACAAATGCTGCTCGCATGCCTTGAGTGCCGTGAAGGTCCAGGTAAGCTGAACCAGATAGGTATTAAGTTCAGTGCTGGGATCAAAGTCTGGCGTGCAGGCAAGCACTGCTTCGCGATTGACGACGTTCGCAGAAATAAATGTCAGAAAGACGTTGGTTGATTTGAAAAAATCATTTGAGTTCAGCAATTTTGCGCGGATATCTTTGGGGGCCCTGCGCTCTAGGACATGCTCTTGTTCATTGTGACCAAACCCATCATTGGCCAGATATAAAACACCAATATCCAAAGACCTACATCGTTCCAGGACATAGCTGATTGTTCCCTGGTACATGATTTCATCATCACCGATTATCCAGAAATATTTTCCGTTTGCCCTGCTAAAACCCTGACAGAAATTCCTGTCAGCCCCGATATTTTCAGCGTTACGCAGACTGATGAAAGGAAAGCCTTGCTGGATAAAACTGGCAACGACTTCCTGGGTGTTATCTGTTGATGCATTGTCTGAAACGATTAGCTCAAGATCATCCGGCCATACCGTCATTCCCGCGACAATAGACTTAAGTAAGTGCTGCAATAAATCTGCTCTGTTATAAGTGGGAATATAAATGGATAGCGTCAGTTTAGACAATCTGTTCTCCTTTCTTTGTTGTCTGCCATTCCAGCCGCTTGGTTTTGAAAATCCAGCAAGCCCAGATAAATCCTATACCCACAGTGAGTACAAAATAAGCTGTCATCATGCCAGTTGCACCAAAATGTTTGGTCAGTAACAGGCTTGCTGCTGCGATCAACATGGCCATGACGAATGACAATAATGTGAATGGTTCTTCTTTATGTGAGCGTAAATAAATTGCGAGTCCGAACACAATATGATTTACGACAGTAGTCAGCAATAGCAGTATAAATGGTACCAGTGGCAATATCCTGGCATCCAGTGGATGATCTGTGCGAACCAGAAATAATTTGATTGACAACAGACTGATTGTGCCCAGGATGATTACTACCGTTGATTGCTTCAAGATACGGAAAAAAATGCTATCCAGTTCACGAAAATGTCGCACTGCGGCCAGCCTGCCAAATTGTGGAGCCCTGGTGTTGACCCACGCAATGGCGACGGTGGAAATAGCGCCGACTATGCTGAGACTCATACCCATTTGCCCGGCTTCAATTGCGCCTCTATAAGCAAACAGGACAGGAACAAAGAATTGAAAAATGAAATAACCACTTAACCAACTGATGGCAATACGCCATTGCAAAGGCCAGATTTCAGTTTTCCAGTCAATTTTACTGGTAGTCAAATAGGTGGTTGCCAGTGCCCTGAAGAATTTACCATACACGATAAATAACCAGCACAGCCCTATCAAGAGCATAACAGTGCTCATGGCGGGCATGGCTAATAATCCACTTCCCGATGCTAACATTCCCCAGCAGACCAGACTTCCCCCCATGTTCTGAAGCATGCGCAAACGGGCGACCTGTGCCACGTGGCCACAACCCTCCAATAACGCAAACACCGGTGTCAGTAGGATGTTAAAAGCAGCAGCTACTATTAACCATATCCAGGCCAGTTGCCAAGAAATGCTTGAGGCTGCTGCATTACTATTAAAGAAATAATAACCAGCAGGTAAGATGAAGATAATAATGAGTAGTGCAATTGCTCCATACCACCGTGCAATCAGCTTGAGCAGCGAGTACAGTCGACTCAGGGCTTTTTCATTTCCTTGCAGGATACGCTCCGGGAGCCAGGTAAGCTGTGCCATCTCATGGCTGGCGAATTGCATGACGACATTGCTCATCCCTAGTTCAAACACGATCTGCAGACCAATGACACTGGCAAAGGTATAGTAAAAGCCTTGTTCGCTGGCCGACAAATGACGTGTAATAAACCACAGTGTCACCAATGCGGCCAGCATGCTCCAACCTCTGCCAAACAGGGTATAGATGACAGCACTGTCCATGCCGATGTGGCCAAGTATTTTTTTCATTGCATCTGTTATTTGCGGGCTCTTGCGCCGTCAGTATTTTTTGTATCTGTTGAGGAAAAGACGGATTGTTTTGGCTTACTCATAATGATGTTCATTTCTCTGCATAGACCTTCCAGTGATGTTAATTCAGGTTCATAACCTAAACGACCGGCTCGCCGGTTCAGCGAGTAATAATGTGGTTTTTTCCCAGTTGCATTGAAACCCGTAGTCACTGGGACCATGTCAAAGCGCAGTCCAAATTTTTCTTGCATGGTTATCAGCAAGGTGGGTTTGTCTATCAATGCCTTGCTGTAGCAATCCACTGCTGTATTGGTGGGCGGTGCCAATAGCAAGGCAGTAATCATTCGGTGAAAGTCACTTGGATGCAGGTAGTCCCGCACCATATAATCTGACGAAGTATGCAAGACGGCATTGTCCTGGATGGCGCAAACAATATCCCCCATCAGGAAACGGGTAGTCATATCCTGACTGGCGCTGAAATAATTGAAAACACGGATATCGATAATGGCTTGGTCTGACAGAGCGCGATGCCTGCATTCGGCCTGCAATTTTGCCAGTGCATACCAGTCATGTGATTGCATCTGATTGATTGGAACTTCGGCTCGTGTTTGTTCGTCAACCGGCTTGTCAAAGCCAGTACCATATACAGCACCACTGCTGAGGAACAGATAACGGCAGCGAGGATGATGAGACAAGTAACGTAAAGCAAGCTCATCGAACTCGCTAGTCAGCTTTATGATCGCTATGCCCAGTGCTGCTGTTTGTACGGGATTGCCAACACCGACAAAATTGATGATGGCATCAAACTGTTCTTCGACAACAAAGGCAGAAAAACCAGCGACTGGATAGCGGTCCTGTATCTCATGTTCGTGTAGCCATGATGTAAGTGCTTCCGGCCGACGTGCATACAAAAGGATATCATGATCGTCTTGCGCAGAGAACGACAATAGCAAGTCTCTGGCGATCTGACTGGTCGCACCTAATATGGCTATTCGCACGGTCGTCTCTTTGCTGGTAAAGTTCAGTTATCTGCCTGGGCGGCAGACTCCAGATAACTGGCTAACCTCGATAGTTGGGCTATATCGCGTTCTGCGTCACAAGTTTGCCAGCCGCCATTATGAGCAAATGAATTCAACTGACCGGCAGCAGCCAGTAATTCTAAAGGCTGATTTTCCAGCGCAAGCTGATTACTCAGGCCGAATGCGGCCTCCCAGACACGATGCGAAAAGACATAGTATCCGCCGTTAATATTCGCAGCCTCTATCACCGGGCGTGATGCAAAAGCGCGCACCAGGGTTTCCCCAGTACGTATGCCAAGTATCCGGAAACGTACTGGCAGTTTGGTTGCCACCATAGTGGCAACCAGGTTTTGTCGCTTGTGCAGGCGTATTTCTTCCGTCAGATCAACATCACTCAATGTGTCTGAATAGGTTAAGGCAAAGTGCTGTTTTTGCTGCAAGAAAGGCTGACATGCCAGTAGACGTGCAGCGGTTGTGGCATCTGGCTCAGTAACAACGATGCGGACACGACAGATGTTCTGCCCAATCTTTAACTCGTAGCAGGAGATGTCACCAGCCAGTTGCGTCGCTTCGGAATTTTTGAGAAACTGGTCAAATTGCTCGTGCTGCACACCCGCTGCCAGAATGAAATCACGGGCACCGTGCACGACATACTGCAACATGACCCACCAGAATAGAGGTTTTCCCTGAATCTGTACAAGTCCTTTATTCAGGCGTTGGCCGTGCGTTACATTCAGCGTCACACCTATGCCACCGCACAGGATGACGACAGGGACATCTGCAAATTCATTGATAGATTTATTCATCGTCAGTTCCAAAATTTGCCAGCCCATTCTGTTGCGCAAGCTGGCTGATGTGCTTTACGACATCATGCGACCCAACGCAATAGTCCAGGGTCAGATGATCATCTGCATACCGCAGCTGGATTTCACATCCCGCTGCACGGGCAATTGCCAGTGCACCTGCCACGTCCCAGATTTTTGCTGCAAAGCCGTAAGCTGCCTGCAATTTGCCCGTGGCGGCCCAACAGATGTTCAGGGCCGCGCTGCCAGTACGCAGACAGCCGCGCGTACTTTCGTTTATTTGCCTGAACAGGGTATATTGCGATTCGGGAACCCTGGCGCTGAAACTGGCCGCCGTTAACGCATCCTGTATACCCAGGTGTTCATGCGTGAAAGGGCGGCCGTTCATCAATGCCCGTTCCGGGTTGAGGGTGAAATACAATTCGTTCAGGGCTGGTGCACAGACGACGCCAAGCCTGAAGACGTTATCTTCGAGCAGGCCGACCGATACGGCATATTGCGGCAGGCCATGCGAAAAATTAACGGTTCCGTCTATAGGGTCAACTACCCAGCAACTTGTGCCAACAGGTATTTTTTGATCTGAATTTTCTTCTGAAATGACAGGCAGGCCGCTCAGGCTCAGGCGCTTGATTAGCAGTTCGCTGATATCGATATCAGCCTGGGTGACGATATCGCGCAGGCTGCCTTTGTGGCTGACTGTCGCAGCACCGTTGAAGCCATCAGCGATCTTGGTGGCGGCCAGTACGGCATCCAGCGCGATCTTGATGAGTTCGTTGTCATTTACATCGTTGTCAGTACGGATAGCCACATTCAATCCTTTGCGATTTCACGCAGTTCGGTGGTAATCGCTACGATTTTTTCACGCAACATCAAATCCAGCGGCTCCCCCGGACGCAGGCCAAGTACATAGCGGTTGAAGCTGGCGGTATCCATGGCTTCATGCATCAGACCTATATGATGATCCGGGTCGTTGACATCTTCAAACAGGACCGCACCGACTATGCCTTTCAGCAGATATTGCGGCAGTACACCCAGAGTCAGGCACATCTGGGCTGCACCGATCAGGCGGCCGTGCAGTTCAAGTTTTCTCAGTGGCTCACGGGCCACCCTGGCAACCGGATCAAACAAGAGCTGGCAACGGAAACGCGCCAGTTCTTTTTCTGCATACCATTCCAGAAAATCGTGCGGAATATCCCATAGCAGTTTCAGTGCCTGCAGCATCTCTGTCATGGCACCTTCTACCAGTTGCGCCGCACGCGGATGCATCATGGCTTCATGCACGTAGGTTGCACCCATCAGCGCACCCAGATAGGCAGCGATGCAATGCGGTGTGTTGTGCAGGTATAGCTTGGGGGTCCACTGTATGCGCAGCAGTTCTTCGCGTGACAGCAAGGCCATGTCACCATGAATGACTGCCGGGCAGGCTTCGACATACAGCACACCATTCTCAGTGGTAATGGCGAGCGGGTCCTGCTCCAGTAAATGCGCTGGTGCGGTATTGGAGGTAATGACATCGGGGACGGCGAAATAGACAGCATCATGTCCGACTACACGTTTGGCGACAGCGACAGTCTCCGGTTCGTTTTCGCACATGATCAACGGGATAGTCGAGCCTGCCATTATCTGTGCTGCCTTGCTGACATTGCGCGGGCCGACTGAAAAAAAACAGGCTACGGCATCCTGGTGATCTTCCAGTTTGAAATTGGCTGGCGTATAGGCAGCGCTGACCTCTACCTGCATGTGCTGATATTCGTCAGCATTCACCCGATAAGTGGTATAGCCGCCGTGGGTATTGAGATGGTCAACAATACCGGGATTGCTGTCGATGAATACAAATTCATGCTTGCTGGCGTCCAGTGTCCAGGGCAGGTAACCCCGGCCTATTGCACCTGCTCCCATGAATAAGATTTTGGTTTTCATAGCGGTCTTTATTCCAGAGGCTTGGTGTACATGTTCGCGCGGAATTCATCTCTTTCCAGCAACGGCAGCAAATCTTCCAGCGGACGTGAAGCCATGGTGCCATCCGGTTTGATATACGACCCCAGTTTGGGCATCAGATGTCTGTGCGGATCAACCATGATCTCGATGATTTCAGGTTGCTGGTTAGACAGAGTGGCATGAATTTCATCCCTGACGACTGCATTGTTTTGAATGACGCGGTAGTGCAAGCCATACGCATCGGCTATCTTTTTCAGCGATGGTAGGGACACGCCGCTTTCCGCTGTAGAACCGACATAACGCTGATTAAAATAATTTTCCTGGGTCACGCGTATGGCGTGATAACCACCGTTATTGACGACGAATATCTTGATCGGTAAGGCGTGATGCACCATGGTTTGCAGTTCTTGCACATTCAATTGGAAACCGCCGTCACCCACCAGGGTAACTGCCATTTTGTGGTTCAGCGCCACGCTGGCCCCAATGGCTGATGGCATGCCAAAGCCCATGGCTGCCATGCCCTTGGCATGGAATACCCGCTGCCTTGCTTTCGGCAGGAAAGCCTGCCCAGAAACCGTAAATGAAGTTCCGGACGATCCCAGTGGCACCAGCGCATCGTCCGGCAACAAGTCGGACAATGCTTCGACGAAGTAATAAGGATCGACCAGTTGTTCCGGGCCCGCCTCTTGCAGGCTGGGGGCGATAGGGTAACTGGCTTTGATGCGATTGCAATAGGCATGCCATTCGACGGGTGGTGTCATGCTCTGCGGCTGTTTTTGTAACTCGCTGATCAGGGCCGTGATCAGTGCTTTGGCGTCGCAACGCGAAAAGCGGTCCACTTTCAGGAATGGCTTGCTGGCTTCAGCCGGATCAAGATCAATCATGTCGACAAAGGCTTCGCGTGCAAAGGCTTCGACATTGTAGCCGGTATGCTGGACACCTAGACGGGCGCCAATGCTGAGCAGGTAGTCCGCATTCTGGATAATGAAATTCGCGTATCTGGGGCCATAGGCATTGGCGCGGCCAAAGTAATTTGGATTGGCTTCCGGTACCAGATCTATCGCATTCCAGGTGGTCTGCACGGGGATGTTCAGCAGTTCCAGCAATTGCCTGGCTTCGTCTTTTGCACCTGCCAGCCAGACGCCATGACCGAGTACGATCAGGGGGCGTTTGGCATTGCGCAGATGTGTCAATATCGATTGCACCAGTTGCCGATCAGGGGCAGGGTTCAGGTCTGCCAGACCTTCTGCAACAGGGTCGAAGCCACGCAAGCTGTCCGGGTCTATGCTGGCTGCCTGTACATCCAGCGGTAAATCCAGCCACACCGGGCCCGGGCGTCCGGCACGTGCCAGGAAACAGGCTTTTTCCAGTTCGTAACGGACATCCTGCGCATTGTCGACAAACCTGGCATATTTCGTCGTCGGCGTGACCACGTCGATGATATTGAATTCCTGGAAGCCACGCTGGCGCAAGCCATGTTGTCTTTGCGAAAACAGGGTAGAAACCTGGCCAGAAATGAGCAGCATTGGCACACTGTCGGTGAATGCGCCAGCCACGCCAGTCAGGGCATTCGTGGCCCCCGGGCCGGATGTCACAAAACAGACGCCAGTGCTGTTGATTGTACGACCATAGGCATAGGCAGCGATAGCCGCCGCCTGTTCATGATGCATGGGAAAGGAAGTCAGCTCACTGCTGCCCACACTGTCCAGCAAATGCATCATGCCACCACCCGACAACAAAAATACATGGCTGGACCCTGTCAGTTCCCTGATGCGTGAGCAGATATAGTCCGAGACTTTGACGAGTTTTGATTTATCAGTATTCATTGGTTGCTGCAGCTTTTGATGATGGGTTGATGTCGTCTGTTCCTGCTTTTCCTGCTTGTAAGCAAACACATGGTTCCTGGAATTGATTACATGACTGCGCCCAATTGCCATGGCACAAATTCATTTTGTCCATAACCATGCAATTCGCTTTTCGATTTGTTGCCTGAAGCGGTTGCCAGTATGACCTGGAATATGCGTTCACCCATTTCTTCTATTGTCGCTACACCGTCTATGATCTCACCGCAATTGATATCGATGTCGGCTTCTTGCCGGCGCCATAAATCACTGTTGGTGGCCAGTTTCAGGGACGGGCTAGGGGCGCAGCCATAGGCTGAACCGCGGCCGGTGGTGAAGCAAATGAGATTGGCACCGCCCGCCACCTGGCCAGTGGCGCTGACCGGATCGTAACCTGGTGTATCCATGAAAACCAGGCCGCGCTCGGTCACTGCTTCGGCGTATTCATAAACTGCATTCAGATTGCTGGTGCCCCCTTTGGCGACTGCTCCCAGTGATTTTTCCAATATGGTGGTAAGACCGCCAGCCTTGTTGCCGGGAGCCGGATTATTATTCATCTCGCCCTGGTTGATTTGCACATACTGCTCCCACCAGCGTATGCGTTCCAGCAGTTTGTTTGCAACGGCTGGCGCGCTGGCGCGACGTGTCAATAAATGTTCTGCGCCATAAATTTCCGGTGTTTCACTGAGTATGGCTGTGCCCCCATAAGCGACCAGCAAATCCACCGCATGGCCCAGCGCCGGGTTGGCACTGATGCCGGAGTAACCGTCAGAACCACCGCACTGCAGGCCAACCACAATATGGCTGACATCGCATAGTTCACGCTGGACTGCATTGGCAGCGGGCAGGAAAGTCTTGATCAGTTCTATGCCGCGTTCCACAGCTTTGCCGGTACCGCCAACATCCTGAATATTGAAGGTCTTGAACTGTTCACCTTCCTGCAGACCGCCATTCAGTAGCAGTGAAGATATCTGATTGGCTTCACAGCCCAGACCAATCAACAAGATGGCGGAGAAATTAGGGTGCAATGCATAGCCTGCCAGCGTGCGTTGCAAAACCTGCATGCCGGCACCATGATCATCCATGCCACAACCCGCACCATGCGTCAGAGCGACCACGCCATCGACATTCGGAAAATCTGCCAGCACTTGGGATGACCTGAAATGATCGGCTATCGCACGTGCGACAGTGGCGGAACAGTTAACGCTGGACAGGATACCTATGTAGTTGCGGGTAGCGACTTGGCCGTTGCGACGTTTGATACCCATGAAACCGGTATGCTGTTTGAAGGACTGCGGTTTGACATCGGCACCGACGGCATAATCCTTGTCAAAGTCGCCCATCACCAGATTGTGGGTATGTACGTGCTCGCCAGGCAGGATGGCTTTGGAAGCAAAACCGATAATTTGGTTATAGCGTCGCACTGGCTGTCCGGTCGCTATGGCATGGCGTGCGACCTTGTGCCCGGCGGGAATCAGGCCCCTGATAATCAGCCTGACATTCAGCCGATCGTTCAGCCGATCGTTCAGCCCGTCTGCAGTGCTGCCACCCATCATCTGTGTGCGACAGATGGCAACATCATCTTCAGGATGCAGCAGGATCAGGCCTTGTTGTGATATCGCGGTAGGCATGGGCAGGCTTTGGTGTCAGAAATTCAGACCTAAATAGGTTTCTATTTTTTTTGCTGTAAATTCCAGCATCTCATAGTTTAATGATGGTTGCACGCCTATCCAGAAAGTATTATTCATTAGATAGTCGGTGTTGCTGAGATCGCCACTGATGCGATAAGCGGCATCGCGCATATACGGCTGGCGAGTCAGATTGCCGGCAAATAGCAGGCGTGTACCGACTTTGTTTTGCTCCAGATACGTCAGCAAATCGAGGCGGGTGACCGGACAGTTTTCTTTCAACGTAATCGGGAAACCAAACCAGGATGGATCAGCATGCTCTGTAGGTGCCGGCAGGTTGACAAATTCTTCACAGGCTTGCAAACGCTGTCTGAGAAACTGGTAATGCGCTTTGCGTGTCTCGATAAACCGTGCCGCTTTACCAACCTGAGCCAGCCCGCAGGCCGCCTGCATGTCGGTGATCTTCAGGTTGTAGCCGAGATGGCTATAGGTATATTTGTGATCATAACCTTCCGGCAAATCACCCAGCTTCCAGCAAAAACGCTGGCCACAGGTATTGTCCTTGCCAGGCGGGCAATAACAGTCACGCCCCCAGTCGCGGAAGCTTTCTGCAATGCCGATCAACTCTGCATTATTGGTAAATACCGCGCCACCTTCACCCATCGTAATATGATGGGCGGGATAAAAACTCAGGGTTGCGATGTCGCCAAAAGTACCGACCATCTGGCCGCGATAGGTGCTGCCCAGGGCATCACAGCAATCTTCAACCAGCCACAATTGATACCTTTTGCATAAAGCCGTGACCGCATCCAGATTGAAAGGATTGCCCAGCGAATGTGCCAGCATGACGGCTTTTGTTTTTGGCGTGATGGCTGCTTCTATCTTGTCGGCATCAATGTTGTGTGTGAGTTTGTCGACATCGACAAAAACCGGCACGGCACCAAACTGCAAAATGGGATTCACCGTGGTGGGAAAGCCCGCAGCGACGGCGATGACCTCGTCGCCACGTTGTATCGCCCGGTCTCCCAATTTGGGTGAGGTCAGGGTATTGAATGCAACCAGATTGGCCGATGAGCCTGAATTGACGGTAATTAAGTGTTGGACACCAATGAAGGCCGCCAGTTCTTCCTGAAATTGGGTATTGAAACGGCCGGTGGTCAGCCAGCCATCCAGTGCGGCATCCACCATGTTTTTTATTTCAGAGGCATCCAGCAATTTGCCCGAAGGGGGGATCGCAGTCACGCCCGGGAAAAAAGCGTCCGGTTTCAATGCCAGGTCGGCATATTGCTCAACCAATGCAGCAATTTGTGTTCGCAGTATCTGTTTTTTTTCGCTTTGCGTCATGTTGACATCCGGGTATTTCGACTACTGGGGAATAACTCAATCATAGGATATGGTCAGCAGGTGCTCAGTTAGCGCCAGTCTGGTACCCATCAGCCGCGTAATGGCGGCTATGTTGCAAGATCAGCCCCAGGTTTTCCATGGGGCTTTTCCGGTTTCCCACAAATTTTCCAGGTGATTCTTGTCTCTCAGGGTATCCATAGGGTGCCAGAAACCGTGATGTTGATAGGCCGATAATTGTCCGTTGGCGGCCAGTTTTTCCAGTGGCTCACTTTCCCAGACCGTGGCGTCACCATCAATCAAATCCAATACCTTGGGTGACAGCACAAAAAAGCCAGCATTGATCCAGGCGCCGTCACCTGCAGATTTCTCGCGGAACTGGCTGACCTGGTTGCCGACGATATCCAGTACGCCAAACCGTATGGGTGGCTTGGACGCGGTGACCGTTGCCAGCCGTCCTTCCTTGCGATGAAACTCAAGCAAGGTAGCAATATCAACATCTGCAACGCCATCCCCATAGGTAAAACAAAAATCTTCATCGTCCAGAAAGTCTTTAACTCGCTTCAAACGACCGC
The DNA here is from genome assembly GCF_049340265.1 of Undibacterium sp. Di26W. Taxonomy (NCBI): domain Bacteria; kingdom Pseudomonadati; phylum Pseudomonadota; class Betaproteobacteria; order Burkholderiales; family Oxalobacteraceae; genus Undibacterium; species Undibacterium sp. Di26W. The sequence goes on along the minus strand of NZ_JBMPOR010000035.1, from coordinate 26,150 downwards.
CTGTCATTGAATTTTCTCCGGTATCTACCAGCGTGATACGCCAGGGTTCGGAACTGTTCTGATGCAATTGCATGTCATTGCGCGGCAAGTCAAAAGTGACATGCGAGCTATGCAGGAAATAGTTGGCAAAATATTCTTTGATCAGGTAACCCTTGTAGCCGCAGCAAATCACGAAGTCATTGATTCCGTGTTGGGAATAGGTTTTCATGATATGCCAAAGTATGGGTTTACCCCCAATTTCGACCATAGGTTTCGGCTTGACCGTGGTTTCTTCGCTGAGCCGCGTACCAAGTCCGCCAGCAAGGATTACTGCTTTCATTTTATTTTCGCTTCCCTGGCTGCAAAAAACGTTTTAGTTACCGTCAAGAATGCATTTTAACAGGCTATGCAGCCGGCTTATTCGTCTATCGGATAACTTGTGTTGGACAGTGTCGCTATTGATGAGGGCGGGAGGGCTTTTGCGCTGGTGAATATTGCCGGATTATTATTTGATTGTCACTTTGGGGGATAAGCCTTCAATGTAGAGGCTTGTCCCTGCTCTGACGCAAGTGTTTCACCAGGCTGGACAGGCTTTGCCAGATTTGCCAGCCCATTAAAGCGGATTTGGCAACCGCGAATGCGCGCTTTGGTTTAAGCACCATGACCACGGCGGTAATGATGATGCTGACAATCGGTCGACGGCGGGCAGAATCGCCCATTTTGCCAAACAGATCACTGGCCATATCCACCAGGTTTAACGATTGCCGGATTTCTGTGCCATAGATGGTCATCAGGCTGCGTTGTGCCTGTATTTTCAGCAATAGAGCCTGACGTTTCTGAGCGAGTTTTTCTTGCCGTTTCGCCATGACTGAATGCCTATTCTTTTACGACGGTGCGGTCAGCACTGTGTAAGCTGGCGCTGTCTTTTTTCAGTTCCGCCAGTGTGTAGGACAGAAATGCCGGTTTGTTGCGCATGGCACTGCGTACGCGCAAAAAAATACCGATGGCCAACAGCGAAAACAGGCCCAGCAGCGATAACAGGACGGTATAGCGATAGCTATCCCAGAACAGCGCAATCAGCGTCAGTATGGCGACCAGTATCGCCAGACCGGCAAAAAACATGGCTGCCAGCGACCACAACAAACTGGAAGAAAAGCGATTCAGCTCTTCTTCCAGCTCTACCGAGGCTAATTCCAGGCGTGTATGGACACTGCTGATCAGTGTCGATGCCAGTTGTGCCAGCGAATCGGTAATGGCCATGAATTTATTTGCTACGGCCGATGAGCAGACCTACCAGCAAGCCAACCCCAGCAGCAATGCCGGCAGATTGCCATGGGTTTTCCTTGACATAGACATCGGTGGCACGGGCGGCTTCTTTGGTGCGGGTGACGACCAGGTCTTCAATCCGTTCGACTTCTGCCTTGGCATTTTTCAGGGTTTTTTCAAACTTGGCTTTGGCTGCTCTGAAGCCTTCACCGCTTTGTTGCTCGGTGTTTTTCAGCAAATCTTCTGCATCACGGATAACAAGATGCAGGTCATTCATCAATTGTTCTTTATGCTCATCTACTGTACTCATGATGTTTCCTTTCTGGTTGGGAAGTGAATTAACAAGTGAATTAAATAAGTGAATTAACTTCAGTCTATGCAAAAAGATGGGGGCGGGTTTGTCGAAACGCAAGGACCCGCAAGAAAATTGAATAAGTAGCAATCTATGGTTTTACTTTACTGCATAGTCCAGCGCAATGCCAGCGAAGATTGCTGCACCCAACCAATTGTTATTCAGAAAGGCGGCAAAACAGGCCATGCGTTCACGCTCGCGTATCAGGCTGTAATGGTAAACCGCGAATAGCACAGCCACCCCCATGCCCGCCACAAACCAGGTGCGCAGGCCGGCTTGCCAGCCTACTGCCAGTATCAGGGCAAAGCTGATGGCATAGCACAGCATGATTGCCAGTACATCATAGCGGCCAAAAGTGATGGCTGAGGTCTTGATACCGATTTTCAGGTCGTCGTCACGGTCCACCATGGCATATTCAGTATCATAGGCCACGGCCCAGAAGACATTGGCCAGTAACAATATCCAGGCACTCACGGGGACCGTATCTTGCACTGCAGCATAAGCCATCGGGATACCAAATCCAAAGGCAATGCCCAGGTAAGCCTGTGGAATGGCGAAAAACCGCTTGAAATAGGGGTAACTGCCAGCCACCAGCACCGCAGCAACCGACAATTGCTTGGTCAGGGTGTTCAGCGGCAGGATCAGGGCAAAAGAGATCAGGGCCAATACCACCGCCACGCCTACCGCTTCCTTGCCACTGATCTTGCCGCTAGTCAGCGGTCTTTCGGCAGTGCGCTTGACGTGCCGGTCAAAATCACGGTCCGCATAGTCATTGATGGCGCAACCGGCAGAGCGCATCAGCACCGTGCCCACACTGAAAACCAGCACCAGTTGCCAGCTTGGCTTTCCTTGCGAGGCCAGCCACAGTGCTGCCAGGGTCGGCCACAGCAATAACAGTATGCCTATGGGCTTATCCATCCTGACCAGCTTGAAATACAGATGCAGACGAGAATACAAGTGATTCATGACTCAGCTTTGTTGTTGCACACGGGCAGAATTATAAGTGCTATCTATACACTGGATTGTATGCAATGCTATCGTAGTGTTATTGCAAGAAATAATACGCTAATAAAACTTTCGGGGACAGCTTATGAAATTCAATACCAAATTGCGTATGGTAAGTGCTGCTGTATGCATGGGCCTTGCCGGGTCTGCCCATGCCGTGACCGACATCAGCTGGTGGCATTCCATGACAGGTGCACTGGGCGAGCGCGTTACCGGCCTGGCCGAGCAATTCAATAAAAGCCAGACAGAATACCGGGTGACGGCCGTCTACAAGGGTAGTTATGACGAAGCGCTGGCTGCCGGCATAGCGGCATTCAGGGCTGGCAATGCACCGCATATCCTGCAGGTATTTGAAGTAGGTACTGCCACCATGATGTATGCCAAAGGCGCGATCAAGCCTGTGTCGGAAGTCATGAGGGTCGCAGGCGAGAAATTTGATACGTCTGGCTATGTGGCCGCGGTTGCTGGTTACTACACCTCGCCGAAAGGTGAAATGCTGTCTTTCCCGTTTAATAGTTCGACCACCGTGTTTTACTATAACAAGGACATGTTTGCCAAAGCCGGCATGGACCCCAACAAGGCACCCGCTACCTGGCAGGAAGTGGTGGCCGCCGCCGCCCGCCTGAAAGCCAATGGAGAAAAATGCGCTTATACAACTGGCTGGCAAACCTGGGTGCACCTGGAAAGTTTTTCTGCCTGGCATAATGTTGAATTTGCATCCAAAGGCAATGGCTTCGGTGGCCTGGATGCGCGCCTGAAGTTCAATAGCCCACTACACGTCAAACATATAGAAAATCTGGAAAACTGGGCCAAGCAGGGCTATTTCACCTATGCCGGCCGCAAGAATGAACCAGAAGCCAAGTTTTATTCCGGCGAATGCGGCATGCTGACCTCATCCAGTTCAGCCTATGGCAATGTGGCCAAGAACGCCAAGTTTAAATTTGCCGTGTCGCCTTTGCCTTATTATTCCGACGTCAAAGGTGCGCCACAAAATACCATCATAGGCGGCGCATCGTTGTGGGCCATGAATGGCAAAAAGACAGAAGAATACAAAGGGGTTGCCAAGTTCTATAAATTTCTTTCACAGGCAGAGGTACAGGCCAAATGGCATCAGGAAACCGGCTACCTGCCCACTACCAATGCTGCATATGAACTGACCAAGAGCTCGGGCTTTTATGAAAAGACACCGGGCCCCGGCGTTGCCGTGCAACAGATGATCGTCAAGACCACCGACAAATCGCGTGGCATACGCCTGGGCAGCTTCGTACAGATCCGCACCATCATGGATGAGGAGCTGGAAGCAGTATGGGGCGGTAAGAAACCAGCCAAGGCAGCACTGGATAGTGCAGTCGCCCGTGGCAATGAATTGCTGGAACGTTTCGAAAAAGCGAATAAGTAAAATCAAGACCTCTCAACACAGAGGCACGGAGACACAGAGGAAATGCAGAGAAAATCCTCAAGAGGCAAGGAAATGCATATTCATCTTTTTACTTTCTCTGTGTCTCTGTGCCTCCGTGGTGAGCTTTTAGGTTTTATTGACTAAACATTCGAGGATTCTTTGGAAAAACGCGCACGCTTTCGATCGGTCTGGCTACCCTATCTGTTGTTGCTGCCGCAGATCGTGGTGACCATCCTGTTTTTTTTCTGGCCTGCTGCCCAGGCCTTATATCAGTCGGTACTGTTGCAGGATGCATTTGGCATATCTTCGCAATTTGTCTGGCTGGATAATTTCAAAGACTTGTTTGCTGATCCTACCTACCTGGCGGCCTTCAAGACGACGGCGCTGTTTTCTTTCCTGGTGGCGGTGCTGGGGCTGGGTATTTCTTTGTTGCTGGCGGTGTTTGCCGATCGCGTGGTCAGGGGCAGTTCTTTTTACAAGACCTTGCTGATCTGGCCGTATGCCGTATCACCCGTGGTGGTCGGCGTTTTGTGGATGTTCCTGCTGAATCCCACACTGGGTATCGTGGCGCATGCCTTGCGAGAAATCGGCATCGAATGGAATAGTCTTTTGAACGGACAGCATGCCATGATATTGATCGTGCTGGCGGCAGTGTGGAAGCAGATCAGCTACAACTTCCTGTTTTTTTTGGCGGGTCTGCAATCCATTCCCAAATCCTTGATAGAGGCAGCGGCGATTGATGGTGCCGGGCCATGGCGTCGCTTCTTCACCATCGTTTTTCCTTTACTGACACCGACATCTTTTTTCCTGCTGGTGGTGAATATTGTCTACGCCTTTTTTGATACCTTTGCGATTGTGGAAGCAACCACGCAAGGCGGGCCAGGCAAGGATACCGAAATCCTGGTGTTCAAGGTATTCAATGACGGTTTCAAGGGCGGTGACCTGGGCAGTGCAGCGGCGCAGTCGGTGATACTGATGAGCATCGTCATCGTCCTTACCGTAGTGCAGTTCAAGTATGTAGAAAAGAAAGTGCAGTATTGAACATGATAGAACGCCGTCCTTTCCTGGGAATGTTCAGCCACCTTATCCTGATACTGGGTGTCAGCCTGGTGGTGTTCCCCATCTATGTTGCTTTTGTCGCCAGCACGCAAACGGCAGAACAGTCGGCATTGGCACCGATCTCACTGATTCCTGGTGACCAGTTATGGCATAACCTCAGCGCGGTACTTGATAGCGGCACGTCCGGCAATGTCGCCAGCAATCCGATAGGGCGCATGCTATGGGTCAGTCTGGTGTCGGCATTGATGATAGCGGTAGGTAAGATTTCCATTTCCATGCTGTCCGCATTTGCACTGGTGTACTTCCGCTTTCCGGGACGCAGCCTGTTTTTCTGGATGATCTTCATTACCCTGATGCTGCCGGTGGAAGTGCGTATCAGTCCTACCTATAAGGTCGTGTCTGATCTGTCCATGCTCAATAGTTATGCCGGGCTGACAGTACCGTTGATTGCGTCAGCGACGGCGACTTTCCTGTTCCGTCAGTTTTTTCTGACTGTGTCGGATGAACTGGCAGAAGCGGCGCGCATAGACGGTGCCGGCCCGATACGTTTTCTTATCGATATCCTGTGGCCCTTGTCACGCACCAATGTGATTGCCCTGTTCGTCATCATGTTCATTTATGGCTGGAATCAGTACCTGTGGCCCTTGCTGGTGTCGACAGAACAAAACATGTACCCCATAGGCGTTGGTATCAGACGCATGATTGCCGGTGGTGATGCGGCGGTCGAATGGAATATGGTCATGGCGACCCTGTTGCTGGCCATGCTGCCGCCAGGCCTGGTAGTGGTCGTCATGCAAAAATGGTTTGTCAAAGGATTGGTCGATGCCGAGAAATAAAAGCCTGACAAAAAATGGCGAACACATGACCGGACTTCAATTTGTAATGCTTACAGAATAAATATATGGCACAGGTCCAATTAAAAAACGTCAAAAAAACCTATGGCAAGGGAGACAAGGCCGTTGATGTCATTCATGGCATCTCCATAGACATACGGCATGGCGAATTCATCGTCATGGTAGGCCCCTCGGGTTGTGGCAAATCTACCTTATTGCGCATGGTGGCCGGGCTGGAAGAAATCACGTCCGGCGATATCATCATTGGTGAGCGCATCGTCAATGAACTGGAACCCAAGGACCGTGATATTGCCATGGTGTTTCAGAACTATGCGCTATACCCGCATATGAGCGTCTATCAGAATATGGCCTATGGGCTCAAGATACGTGGCTTTTCCAAAGCCGATATCGAAACCAGGGTGCAGAAGGCAGCGCAGATACTGGAACTGGGCGAGCTGTTGCAAAGAACGCCGCGCCAGCTGTCGGGCGGGCAGCGACAAAGGGTGGCGATGGGCCGTGCCATTGTCAGGGAACCGGCAGTGTTTCTGTTTGATGAGCCCTTGTCGAATCTGGATGCCAAACTGCGGGTGCAGATGCGCCTGGAAATTCAGCGTCTGCACAAGACTTTGGGAACCACCAGCCTGTATGTCACCCATGATCAGGTAGAAGCTATGACCCTGGGCCAGCGCATGATAGTCATGAATGGCGGCGTGGCGGAACAGATCGGGACCCCGGCAGAAGTATATGGCACGCCAGCCACCACCTTTGTCGCCAGCTTTATCGGCTCTCCACCCATGAATCTGTTGCGTGGCAAGCTCAGTGAAAGCGGGCGTCAGATGCAGATAGGGCCGGCGCTGGTGTCATTGCCGCTGGTGCAAAGCGAAGCAGAGCGCGTCGCGCACCGTGAATTGATACTGGGTGTGCGACCAGAACATTTGTTCATAGGCATGCCCGGCCTGCCGCTGGAAGTGCAACTGGTGGAATCGCTGGGCGCGGATTTGCTGGTACATGGACTCTGTGGTGAACAGTCTGTGGTGATAAGAACGCCTGCCGGTACGGCTGTAGAAGCGGGCCAGCATACCTCGGTAGGTTTTGCGGCAGATGCCGTACACTGGTTTGATCCGGTGACTAATAAACGGTGTTAGTACCAACCCGGTCGTGGCCGGTTTTCCTCAAACAAGCTGAACGGTTTCGTCATACCAGCAGTCCTGCCTTGCGTGGCATGACTTGCTGGCGCAGTGACTGTGCAGGTACGCTGGCGCGGCTGGTGTTGGCTGTCGTACTGGGGGCTGGGGCGCCTATATTAAAGCGGTTATTAAAGCGGGTATCGAAGCGGGTTTCTTTTTCTGCCCGGGTGCCACAAAAATAGCCGAGCCCAAATATCGTCACGGTCAGGCAGACGCTGATGAAGTATCTGCCTGCTGTTTCCATATTGATGGTTTTGACTGTCGGTTTTATTTCGCTTACTACTTCCCTGTCCATATTTGTTCCTCTGCATAAGAGTTGACATTGCGCTGAAAACGGGACTGCATTATCGAACTGCGCTGCACTACACGATGTTTGCGCGACAGCGATATGGCGGCGGAATCTTTTTGGGAATCCCTGAACAGTTTCACGACGGGTTGAACTTCACACTGTCACTGCCAGTCGAAGTGTCGCAATAATTAAAAATACGTACCAGAAAATTACCAAAAGCATTGTTTTTTACTATTTTTGGTATTGAAATACGGTACCATTTGCAAAATTTAACTTTTTGTCAGGAAGCCTTCATGAGTTCACCCGAATTGGTCTTGAAAGTCTTGCGTTCAGAGTTGCGGGCAGCAGGCGTGACATACAAAATGCTGGCAGAACGCATAGGCATGAGCGAATCCAGCATGAAACGCATGTTCGGACAAAAGGACATGAGCCTTTCGCGCCTGGCAGAAATTTGCAAGGCTGCCGGCATCGCCATGGAAGATATATTGCGCCAGGCCGCAGATGTCACTCCGCAATCCGACACACTCAGCCTGGAGCAGGAACAATCGCTGATGGCTGATCCCAAACTCTTGCTGGTGGCAATTTGCTGCCTGGGACACTGGACGCTGGAACAGATTATCGAGACCTATCACATGTCCGAATCTGAATGCGTATTGCAAATGATCGCGCTCGACAAGCTGGAGTTGATAGAACTGCGTCCGCACAACCGCTACCGCCTGAATGTGTCACCCGCATTTCACTGGCGTCCCGATGGTCCGATACAGCAGTATTTTCGTGATGTGGTGGTCAGCGATTATTTCGCCGGCAGTTTTGATGGGCCTGGCGAAACCCTGCTGTTTGTACCGGCCAGGGTCTCGTCACACAGCGCGCAGGAACTGGTGCAAAAAATCCAGCAACTGGCGGCTGAACTGGCCAGGCTGCACCAGGATGACCGTCGCCTGAAGCCGGAAGAGCGTGATGGCTTCACCTTGCTGGTGGGTTTCCGCTCCTGGGAGTTTTCAGCCTTCACTGCGCTGCGCCGCCCGGAAGCAGCGCCCGCTGTCAAAGGACTGACTCACCAGATCGGCCCAAGGAAAAGATAAAGCGAAGAGCCGTTGCCCCGGGTTGCCCCAGCAGCAAAAAACAGCGGGCCAAAACGGGTATCAATCGATATGTGGGCGCTGGCAGCCTGCTTCAGGGTATTGAAGCGTAGCGGCTGCGTGTCGCCATAGGCATTGCCCAATTCTGCAGAAAAGCCCAGCCGTATGGCACCGCCCACCGTGCTGGGGAGTGAGCCTATCTTGCGCGCCAGCAGTATCCGGCTAAATGCGGTGGCATTGCCGGTCAGGGAATTATTTGCCGTGCCGGACAGGCGCAAGAATCCACCGAGCGGATTCGGTGCACTACCGCGTTGCGACTTACCCCATTCTCCATACACGTGGCCGGCCCATTCGCCAAAGCGGAAGGCGGTCAGCACATCGATTTCTGACTGGGCCTGGGAAGGTTCGGCCGGTCCTTTGGATGGTGCCCGTTCCCAGGTCGCGGCGATACGATTTCCACGACTTGGGTAAGCCAGTGAATCCAGTGTGTCGAGCTGGAAGCGGGCAAATTGCGTCGTATCAAAATAGCGCGCACTGTCCTGGTTGGCATTGGCTGGCAGCAGCAAATCGACTTTACCAAAACCACGCGTGATACCTGCCTCTATCTTGCCCCAGTTGTCCAGCAGACGGCCAAAGGTCAGGGTCGCCTGGGTGGCACGCACACCGACGCGCGCGACCTTGCGACCATCGTTATACAAGTCCAGGCTTTTGCCATTGTATTCGATGGAAGGAGCCAGGAACCAGGGGGAGCCAGACGCAATGGGCTGCCAGAATTGCATGCCTAACTGACGTTCGCTGCCTATGCGCGCGACGCTGCGCAGTTCGGCACCGTAGCTATTGAGTGATGAAGCGATATGCATGAGGCTGAGCGCAAAGCGGTTTTCATCGGCAAAATCGCTGGTCAGCTCCAGGCCGACGCGCAGACGGTTGCGGCTGGAGTTGGATTCCGTAGGCCGTATCAACACATTGCGCTTGCCCTCTGTATCGGTGATGACGGTTTCCACATTATCGATATCGCCGCGTCCATATAATCGCGCCGATGCCTGCCGTATCTGTTCTGGCGTCAGCACCTGACCTTCCTGCAGGCCGGTTTGCGCGATCAGCGCCTTGGGATTGATGTAGCGCGGGCCTTCCACTTCCACCTTGGCCAGTGGCAGTTTGTCAGTGCTGGGTTTGGCGGTCAGCGTGCCGGTGGAGCGTTGATACTCAAAGCTGGCGTACTGTTCATCCGTGACGCGCAGGGCCGCCAGTTTATCTGCCATTTTGTGGGTGGCGATTTCACCGGCCTTGATGGATTTTACATATTCACCAAAATCGAGAAAACTGATGCCGGATAATTCTGGCGCAATCAAAATATCGCTATTCCGCAATTCCTTGATTGAACGTTGTACATTCTGTTCAGTCAGGATTTGCAGCATTTGTTTGGTGACCTCGATGGCGCTGTTCAATTCATTTTCTTTTGCCAGTGGCGTACCAACGTTGACCGCAATGACAATATCGGCACCCATGGAACGCGCCAGTTCTACCGGCAGATTGCTGACCAGCCCCCCATCCACCACCAGTTTCTGTTTGATACGTACCGGTGCAAATACACCTGGTAAGGCCAGCGAAGCACGCATGGTGATCAGCAAGGGAGTGTCATTCAGTTCTACCATGTCCCCGGTCAGCAAGTCAGAAGCGACAGAGCGGAAAGGCAGCGTCAGTTGATCAACCGGCTGGTCGCGCATGCCTTCCGGCATCAGGCGGGTAAGGGCGTTTTCCAGCGCGGCATTACCGGCGGCTGCCGGTGGCAGGAAGATGCCGGATTTGGTCACGGCAAATTCTATGCGGGAAGGCAGGAGTATGTCTTCTTCCTTGCGTCGGTAATCGAGGTCGTAGCGGGCTGGGCGGTCGGCCAGCACACTGTCCCAGTTGGTGTCCCGCACGATCTGTTCAAGTTCATCGGCAGACCGGCCGGCGGCATAAGCACCACCGACTACGGCACCGATGCTGGTACCCACTACCATATCCACCGGCACCCGCAGTTTGCGCAGCGCGCGCAAGACCCCGATATGGGCAAAGCCGCGTGCACCACCACCAGACAATACCAGTGCCACCTTGGGGCGCGGGCTGATAATCGGACTGGTAAGCGGACTGATAACCGGGCTGGTACTGACCGTTGTCGGTGGTTCAGCAATTGCCTGGGCTTGACTGTAAAGAGGAAAAAGACCGCTAGTCAGGGCGAGCAGCACGGTGATGTGGGTCAGCGACAAGCGTAAGAAGGATGGTAGCAGTGAAGGTAGCAGTGAGCGTATTGATGACATGAATACTGCTTTCTGTAGAAAGACGATGACGACGTGACGTCTGGGTAGACCACACAATGTTCATCTGGTTTCGCAAAAGACCGCAGTATATACGTATCGCATGAAAATGATGAACAAAATGCCAATGCGCAGCCGGAATGGATGCCTGCGCGGGAAGCTCAGGTTTGTTCTGCGGGGTTGATCAGGGCGGTCAATTCGTGGTCACGCCAGACGCCGTTGATTTTCAGGTAGGACCTGGCATAGCCTTCTTTTTCAAAACCCAGGCGAGTGAGCAGGGTTGCGCTGCGCTGGTTTTCCGGCACATAGTTGGCCATGACACGGTGCAGATTATGTGCACCGAACATATGCTGTAGTCCCGCTTGCACGGCTTCAAACATATATCCTTGTCCTTGCTGTTTTTCGGCGATGGCATAGCCAAGGTGACAGGCCTGGAAGGAACCGCGCACAATATTGCTGAAATTGCAGATACCTATCATTTCCTGGTCCAGACATACGGCAAAATGCATGGCCAGGCCGGCTTCCATTAAACGTGCGTTGGATAACAGGCGTTCTTCGCACTTTTCCAGCGAAAAATAGGCGGCGTCGCGAGCCGGCTCCCAGGGGGCAAGGTGCTCACGGTTATTCAGCAGATACTGCTGCAGCAATGCGGCCTGTTGTGGCAAAAGCACGCGCAATTGCAGGCGCTCGGTAGCGATAGCATCCATCATCAACATCAACAACAAGGGGTAACAGGATTATTGCGTGCTGGGGGCTTCATCCAGCATGGTGACGCCGGGTAAGTCGCAAGCCAGTACAGCCTGGCGTATGGCTTCAATCGCAGCCTGGCGGGTAAAACTCTTGCGCCAGGCAATCACCACGCGACGGTCAGGTGCCGGGGCCGTAAACGGCAGGTAGCGCAGCATGCCATCGCGCGTGCCTATGTCAGGCACCGATGCCATCGGTAATACCGTAATACCGATGCCGGAAGCCACCATATGACGTATGGTTTCCAGCGAAGATCCTTCAAAGGTTCTGGCGATGCCATCCCCGGTCGTCGAAAAACGTGACATTTCAGGACAGACTTCCAGCACCTGGTCGCGGAAGCAGTGGCCATTACCCAGCAAGAGCATGGTTTCCGACTTGAGTTCTTCTGCGGATACTTCACTACGTTCTGCCCAGGCGTGGTCTTTTGGCATGGCGACTACGAACGGTTCATCATACAGGGCTTGCACCGTCATACCATGGTCGGGTATGGGCAAGGCGACGATGGCGGCATCCAGTTCCCCCTGGCGCAGTAATTCCATCAGCTTGACGGTAAAGTTTTCCTGCAGCACCAATGGCATCTGCGGCACCTGCTGTATCATGGTTTTGACCAGCGTGGGCAGCAGGTAGGGGCCGATGGTATAGATGACGCCAAGACGGAAAGGACCAGCCAGCGGGTCTTTGTTTTGCTTGGCAATTTCCTTGATGGCAGCAGTTTGCTCCAGTACGCGTTCGGCCTGGGCAACAATCTGTGCGCCCAGGGGCGTGGTAGAGACTTCAGTGCCCCCGCGTTCAAAAATGGTGACGCCCAACTCATCTTCGAGTTTCTTGATGGCGACGGACAGCGTTGGTTGTGCAACAAAGCAGGCTTCAGCCGCATGGCCAAAATGCTTTTGCCGGGCTACCGCAACGATGTATTTTAATTCTGTGAGTGTCATGCCGTTAGTTTGGCACAGACTGCGGGCAGCGTCAGCAAGTGCTTGGCTCAGGAGCTATATTTTTTTCTATTTTCATAAGAAAATGGGGGAGTATCTTTGAACAGCCATGCCCGACAGGCACAGGATTGCTGAATTCGCGGATACTCTGGCCTGTCCCTAAATTGTAACCGGGTGCGCCATGACGGCTGATACCCGGTTTCGGCTCAGGCTTTGAGCTGGCTCATGGCCTTGCTCAGTTCCAGGTGCCCCTGTGCCGCGCCGCTTTCTGGCACGGTTTCAGCGTCGCGTTGCCTGACTTCGTTCAGGCGTGCTGCCAGTTGTTCGGCGGCATCGTCGCCCCGGCCCACCCATACGCCCTGGGTCATGGTGATATGCGCGGCTTCAAAACTGCCAGCACCGGCACACAGAATGGCGCGAGTGGGGGCCTGTTCGGACGCCAGCACCAGCATCGCCGGTACCACATCGGACGGTTGCAGGGCTTTCAGGATTTCTTCCGGAAACAGGCTTTCTGTCATGCGGGTAGCTGCAGTCGGTGCCAGGCTGTTGACGCGGATGTCGTACTTGGCCCCTTCCAGCGCCAGAGTTTGCATCAGGCCGACCAGCGCCAGTTTGGCAGCACCGTAATTCGACTGGCCGAAATTCCCGTACAGGCCGGAAGACGAGGTCGTCATCACGATGCGGCCGTATTTTTGCTCTGTCATGATGGGCCAGACCGCCTTGCAGCAATGCACGGCACCCATCAGATGCACGTCCAGCACCAGTTTGAAATCGGCTATATCCATTTTGGCGAAACTCTTGTCGCGCAGGATGCCGGCATTATTGACCAGGATATCGACACGGCCCCATTGCGTCATGGTATCTGCCACCATGGCTTGTACGGCATCAAAGTCGGTTACCGATGCGCCATTGGCGATGGCCTCACCACCCGCTGCACGGATTTCTTCTACTACCGCCTGCGCAGCGCCAGACGAACCGCCAGACCCGTCACGGGCACCACCCAGGTCATTGACGACCACTTTGGCACCGCGTGCCGCCAGTGCCAGCGCATGTTCACGTCCAAGGCCGCCACCTGCACCAGTCACGATGGCAACGCGGCCTTTGAAGTCGATAGTCATTATTTGTCCTTACTTATAAAAGTGCCTGCTTGTAAGCAAGCAGGCAGAGTAGTCAAAAGAGCTTTTGTATGATTTTATCCCGCCTTCATGTTTATTTGAAGGCGCAGCTTATTGATCTTTATTGATCTTTATCGATGCGGATGGATAGCAATGCGTTTATTTGCTGGCTTGCATCTGCGCATCAATATCCGCCAGGCATTCACGGCCGCGCTGTGTGATCAGTAGTTTGCCGCTGCTTGCATCAACTTCCACATGCGCCTTCTTGCCAAGGAAGGTGGCAACCGGGCCTGGCAGCGTCGTGTCGGGGTCATTGGCGATGGCACGCAGGCCATCTATGCATTGCTTGATAAACAGGGTTTGCCGACCGGTTTCAGTCAGCTCCAGTGTGCCGTCCTTGCGGTAAGCCATGAGCTTGATACCGCACAGGCGCTTGGCATTGCGGCTGATGCAGGCACCGGGTTTGCTCTGGCGCGGTAACTTGCTTAATTGCTCCAGAGCGTCGTATTCATCTATGCTTAATTTGTGACTCATTGCTGCTTTCCGAGGTGGTTGAGGGCGCGATACCCTCAGATGTTTGAATTGTTTGAATTGTTTGAATTCTTATTGTGCGGTTGTTTTATAGATGCTGCCGTTTTTCATGACGAAAGATACTTTGGTCAGGACGGTGACATCAGCCAGCGGGTCTGCTTCTACCGCGATCAGATCCGCAAATTTACCGGCTTTGATACTGCCAATTTTTTCTTTTTGCCCCAGCAGGTCAGCGGCATTAATAGTGGCCGCCTGTATTGCCTGCATCGGTGTCATACCGTACTTGACCATGTAATAAAACTGTTTCGCATTGTCACCGTGCGGGTAGACCCCGGCATCAGACCCAAAGGCCATGCGCGCACCGCCTTGCAGGGCAGCGCGGAAGTTGTCACGCTGCTTTTGGCCGATTTCCTTTTCTTTTTCCAGCGATTCCGGCAAGAAGCCGGCCTTCTCACCTTCGCCCAGAATATAGTCGTCATTATATATATCCATCACCAGCCAGGTACCATGCTGTTTCGCCAGCTTGATGCCTTCGGCATCGATCAGGCTGCTGTGTTCGACCGAATCTACCCCAGCGCGAATGGCATCATTGATGCCGCTGGCACCATGCGCATGAGCGGCCACCTTGCGTCCCAGCTTGTGGGCTTCCTGCACGATGGCCTGCATTTCTTCCAGCGTGTATTGCTGGGCACCGGCAGCGTCACCCTTGGACAAGACCCCGCCGGTGGCACAAATCTTGATCTGGTCAGCCCCATATTTGGCCATTTCCCTGACCTTGCTGCGGGCTGCCCACGGGCCGTCAGCGACGCCTTTGCCGACGTCATTGTATTCTGGTGGCAGCAAATTATTGTCGCAATGCCCACCCTTGATACCCAGGGCGTAACCGGATGCCAACACCCGCGGACCGGGAAAATCACCATCATTGATGGCATCGCGCAAGGCAACATCAGCAAAACCTTCAGAACCGACATCGCGTACCGTTGTAAAACCTGCATTCAGGGTATCACGCGCAGCCCTGACACCATACAATGCGGCCCGCACGTTGGAAGTGCCCAGCGAACTATACCCATGTTGATGTGGATTGCTGGTCAGATGGGTATGCGCATCAATCAGGCCGGGCAAGACCGTAGCATTCGATAAATCAATCACTGTGGCATTGGCCGGTATGGCTGTGGTTGCTATCGGGGTGATGCTGGCAATGCGCTCGCCTTCAATCACGATCAACTGGTCGCGCAAGACCTTGGCGTTTTCAACATCAATCAGCCGACCCGCCTTGATGGCGATCAGATTTTTAACCGCTGCTTTTTCTTCGGCAAGTGCCGTGGCAGAAACCAGCAGCAGGCCGCTGCAAAACAGGCTGGTGAATACGTGTTGCATGCGGTTTTGTTTCATTCTTCTTACCCTTGGCGTGTTTTTTGGTGAGTATCCCTGTCGAATATAACATAGCACCCATGGAGAATCTGATAGCTATGGCTGCCCAGCGCGTAAATTGAATGTTTGCCACAGGCTTATTTAGACGGAAATGCAAAGAAGATCAGACCAGACTTTGAACCGGGTTTTGATAAGCGGAGCCATTGCAGTCAGCCCGGCCTTCAGGTATGTTGACAGTATTACTGTTCATCTTTCCAGGCATGTCATGTTGATCTTTATTGTTATTGCTGCCACTTTGTTGATGCTGGCCAGTGTCTGGGGGCTTGTCGGTATCTGGCGCTTTGCCAAATCTGGCGTGACGCCAAAGAACTGGAAGAAGCTGGTTTTTTCCACGGTGGGCGCGGGGGTCTTGCTGGGATTACTCTCCAGCCTGGCTACGTTCTGGATGTTGTTTCCCTATCCGAATAGCCTGGGCCCGGGCTGGTTTGCCGGCTTGCCTTTCGTAGCGGTATATGTGGATGGCAATGACAATCATTACCACTTCAGTTTCACACAGGCAAGTGTGATTGCGAATGCCTGCTTCTGGTTTTTATTGCCATTTGCGTTTTTGCGCGTATATGCTGCCATCTGGCGGCGTCAGCAGCTTGGTGCGGAATAAAGCTGCCGGACGCTATTCAAGCTCTTTTGTTCTTGCGCCCTGATCGGGCGACACAGCAACTGGATCTCGACAACAAGAAAAGCGATCTGCTGGCCTATGAAACCATCAGCAGCAGAAAAACTTGCCAGCCGCTTTGGCCACCATACCGCAGCCGGGGCGCGCAACATACTGGATACATTCCGCACCGAAAAATCCCTGTCGATGCCATCATCTTCGCAGCAAGCCAGTACCGATACTGAGCATGGATGCGTACTGGCAAAAATACTGTCCGTCACCTGAGCGTGCAATGGTGGCATTGAATGATGTTGCTGATGTTATGTCCGAGAGGGCGTCGTCTCCATGCTGTCGGGAATGCGGTATTGGTCGACTGATTTGCCCTGATCCGGCTGGCGATTGTGATAAATTGCGTGATTGGTGCAGACAGGCACAGCAGAGAATAAGCAGACGATGGGATTTGTTCCCGGCATGGTACAACGTGATATACATTAAGGCAGCATGAAGACAAAGCACGCACTTGTAGAACATGGCAGCGTCACCGGGTTTTCCGGTGGCCCGCGCTTATTGGCTGATATTGGTGCTACCCATGCACGTTTTACGCTTGAGTCTTCACCGGGAGTGTTTGAATCCGTCAAGGTCTTGAAGTGTGACGAATACCCGGACATCATTACCCTGTTGCGTGCTTACCTGTCATCGGTGCCGGCCAGTAAGGTGCACCATGCGGCCTTTGCGCTGGCCAACCCCATCGATGGTGACCAGGTCAGGATGACCAACCGTGACTGGGTTTTTTCGATTGAAGATGTGCGTCGCGAATTTGGTTTGTACACCCTGCTCATCGTGAATGATTTTACTGCGCTGGCAATGTCTTTGCCGGGTTTGCAGGCCAAGGATTTGATGCAGGTTGGTGGTGGCGCCCCCGTCGCCAAATCTGTGATTGGCGTGCTGGGGCCGGGCACCGGTCTGGGCGTGTCTGGCCTGATTCCTACTTCCGACGGTTTTGTGACACTGGGCAGTGAAGGCGGTCACGTCAATTTTGCACCGACGGATGAGCGTGAATATGCCATCCTGCAATTCGCCTGGAAAGAATGGTCGCATGTCTCTGCCGAACGCCTGATTTCCGGCCCCGGTCTGGAACTGATTTATCGCGCCCTTGCCGATCGCAATAAAAAAACCGTTAAGGCCTTGCCAGCGCAAGACATCATGCGTGGTGCACTGACGGATGGTGATGCATTGTGCCTGGAAACACTGGAATGTTTTTGCGGCATGCTGGGCAGTTTCAGCGCTAATCTGGCGGTGACCCTGGGTGCTTTTGGCGGGATTTATATCGGTGGTGGCATTGTGCCGCTGATGGGAGAGCGTTTTGTGACTTCTCCTTTTCGCAGCCGTTTTGAAGCAAAGGGGCGTTTTTCCAGCTACCTGGCACAAATCCCCACCTTTGTGATCACGACACAGAACCCGGCTTTCTACGGCGTATCGGCGATTTTGTCGGAGCACTTGCGTGGCCGCAGTGGCGATAGTTCACTGATGGATCGCATACAGCAATTGCAGTCTGAACTGACACCAGCCGAAAGAAGGGTTGCCAGCCTGGTGCTGGAAAATCCACGCACCGTGCTGAATGAAGCGATTGCCGAAATTGCCCGCCTGGCTGATGTCAGCCAGCCTACCGTGATTCGTTTTTGCCGTTCCCTGGGTTTTCTGGGGCTGGCCGATTTCAAACTGAAATTCGCCAGCAGCCTGACTGGCACCATACCGGTAAGGCACAGCCAGGTACGCATGAGCGATAGCACGCATGACCTGAGTGCCAAGGTGATTGACAATACCGTGTCGGCGATTTTGAATTTCCGCGATCAGCTGGATGTACACTCGCTGGATCAGGCGATTGCACTGCTGCGCAAGGCCAGCAAGGTCGAATTTTATGCCATGGGTAATTCACGTGCGGTGGCCCTGGATGGCCAGCATAAATTTTTCCGCTTCCGTATCCCTACCGCTTCGTACGGTGACGCCCATTTGTTTTCCATGGCGGCAGAATTGCTGAACCCTGGTGATGTGGTAATTGTCGTATCCAATTCCGGCAAGTTACCAGAACTGCTGAAGGCGGTGGATGCGGCCCTGCATGCCGGCGCCGATGTCATCGCCATTACACCGAATCAGTCGCCGCTGGCAAAAAAAGCGACAGTTTGCCTGGCCGTCAATCATATGGAAGACAATGCCACTTTCCTGTCCATGATTTCACGCATACTGCAATTGCTGCTGATCGATATTCTGGCCGTCGGTTTGTCTATCGATGCACCGGTGCCCGATGCCGGGGGAGATGCCGTCAAGCGCAAGGAATTATCGCGTTTCAGCAATTTGCTGATTTCCCATCTGGATAGCTGACAGTTCAGGCGCTTGCGCAAATTAACGGCTTGCTGCTATCGTGATCACCTTTAATAGCGATAGGACTTACTCAAAACCGCCCCAACGGCGTTGCAGCTACTTGCCGTACTCTTCGTACTGTCTTCGCCGCTGCGCCTTGTTGGGACAATTTTGCGTAAGCCCTAAGTGACTTTCTACTATGCTGCTGACTGAACCCCTGGTGCTGCTGGATGCTGGACTGCGTGGCACCCTGATTGCCCTGTTGCTGCTATTGTCTGCCATCCTCTGGCGCGATCGTCCACGCCTGACCGTGGTGCGCACCGGTATTGCCCTTTGCCTTGGGCTGGCGGTACAGGTAGTGGCGGCTACCCCTTTGTTTGAAGCGATGGTGCCGCGCTTATGGCAGGCACCTCTGGTGGCAGTTTCAGTAGCGAATGCCGTGTTGTTCTGGGTATTTGTACAAGCCCTGTTTGACGATGACTTTGTACTGCGTCCCTTGCATGCGACGCTTTGGCTGGCCGTGGCCGCACTCAGTGGCTTGAATTGTGTCGTGGTCGCGGGCAGTGCATCCATACTGACACCGCTATTCATGGGAGCCCAGCGTGGTATCCCCCTGCTGTTTGCCGCGCTGTCGGCCCTGGCTGCCGCCCGCCAATGGCGTACTGATCTGGTCGAACAACGTCGCCGCCTGCGTGCCTTCATTGTGATTACCGGTATCGCCTACACAGTCGCCCTGTTGGCGGCGCGGCTGGGTTCACCCCATGGGCGTTTATTGGGACCGACAGCCACCGCTGATGTACTGATTTTATTGCTGATAATCGCCACGGTGACGGTCAAAATGTTGAAATTGGGGCATCTGGATTTATTCCCCGCACCGTCTCACCAGGCTTTGCCCGCTTCAGGGCAGGTCGATACGCTGCCAGTTGATGCGCCGCTATCCCCCGCACCAAAACCCGTTGAGCATGATCCAGTTGAAGATCGTTTAGTCGCAGCGCTACAAAGCCTGATGCAGGAAGAGCGACTGTATCGCAGCGAAGATATCAACCTGGCCAGCCTGGCGGCGCGTCTGCAATTACCTGAATACCGCGTGCGCCGTCTGATAAACCAGCGTTTGGGTTATCGCAACTTCAATGCCTACATCAATGAATTTCGCTTAACTGAGGCATGCACCGCCCTGAAAGATCCGGCGCTGCAGGATTTACCGGTGTTAAGCATTGCGCTGGAAGCGGGTTTTCAGTCCATAGGGCCATTTAACCGGGCATTCAAGGCAGCGACAGGGCTTACGCCCACCGAGTTTCGCAAAGAAAATATAGCCGATTCCTGAAATCGGCTAGCCGTATTCTGTAATTTGCAGTCTATGGCAAGACATCATCGCGTTTCAAACCCATAGTCAGCTTCACCACGAGCAGCCGCTTGTGGCTTTCACATGAACTGGAGCCCGACTATGCCCACCACACTTATTTTTGCGATTGGACGCAACTGGCGGCCTTACTTATTTTCTGTATTGATCCCGGTCTTGTTTTTATGTACGGGCAGGGCGCAGGCTGGTGTCGGTTTGGGGGAGATACCGGCAACGACCAGTGATGGCACCATCACCCTGTTTTATCCCACCCAGGCTGTCGAACAACAGCTAAGACGTGGTCGCTTTGTGCTGAATCTGGCAGAACGGGCCGAGCCAGTACGGGGTAACGGTCGCCTGATTGTCATTTCACATGGTTCGGGCGGTGGCCCGTGGGTACATGTGAATCTGGCGCGCGCCTTGGTTGAAGCCGGTTTTGTGGTCGCCATGCCCCAGCATCATGCGGATAATTTTATGGATGACAGCAATCCCGGGCCGGATAGCTGGACCCTGAGACCGGCAGAAATGTCACGCACCATTGATGCAGTAGGGCGCGATGCACGTTTTGCCAGCTTGCTGACGCTGGATAAAGTCGGTATTTACGGCATGTCTGCAGGTGGGCATACCGCCCTCAGTATGGCTGGCGGGCGCTGGTCACCAGACGGTTTCAGGCAGCATTGCGAAGCCAGTCTGGAGGAAGATTTTCAAGCCTGTGTCGGCCTGATCACCCGTTTGACAGGTGGCATGCTGGATGGCATCAAGAAGTGGGCTGCCACGCTGGTGATACGTCACCGCTTCAGCGATGCAACACCGCGTGAACATCATGACCCACGGGTGGCCGCAGTGGTTGCTGGTGTGCCTACAGCGGCTGATTTCGACATGTCTTCACTGGAGCATCCGGCCATGCCTGTGGCCCTGATCACAGCCGGACAAGACCGTTGGCTGATACCGCGCTTCCACAGCGACCTGGTCCTGCAGGCTTGCAAAAGCTGCGTGCGACTGGCTGAGTTGCCTGCCGCTGGCCATGGTGCATTATTGTCACCCTTGCCTCCGGGATTGACGGGATTGCTGGGTGATATGCTGAATGATCCGCCAGGATTTGATCGTAGCCAGATGGCTGAAGTTGACCAGAAAATCACCCATTTTTTTGAACAGCAGTTACTGCAAAAGTAAAGTTGCACAATAGAGAATAGATAGGACTTACGCAAAACCGCCCCAGCTGCGTTGCAGCTCCTCGTCGTACTATTCGTACTGTCTTCGTCACTACGCCTTGCTGGGACAATTTTGCGTAAGTCCTAATAGAATGTAATTTGGTCAGCAAATAATTGAAACTGAAAGACACCCGGTCGGCGTCAGCCAGATTGGCGCTGGCGCAAACAGACTCATTGGTATGGGTCTGTTTGTATTGACATAAAGCGCTACCAGATAGCTGCTCAGTGATGGCTGGCAGGTTTGACCGCTTGTGCGCAACTCACTTCCATCCCGGGCAGGTCAGCTTGCAGGAAATTGAGCAAGGCTTTAGCAATCCCCAGTTCGCGAAATGCCGGTTTCACATACAGGACATGGATGTGGATGTGCTTGCCACTGACGCTGCAATCGAGCGCACCTACATGCTGGCTGTCCCAGAATGCATTGAACTGAATACTGCACTGATCGTTGCCACTGCATTGCTTGCAGATCTTCAGGGTATCGGCCAGATTGCCACAGGGTTTGGTATTGATCATCCCTTTGCTCCCCATAGGTAGTGTAGTCCCAGCATCAGCAAGCCTGCAAAAAAACAGCGCTTGAAGATTGCGGCGGGCATCTTGTCACGCAGCATTTGCCCCATCTGCATGCCGACAATGGCAGGCAGCAACGCAAAAAGAGAAGTGCCCGCCACGCTCCAGTGCAATTGCCCGGCCCATGCCAGATTGACGGCAAGGGCTAGCGTGGAAACGGTAAACGTCAAACCCATGGCTTGTATCAGGCTGTCTTTGTCCAAGTTCAGGGTTTGCAGAAAAGGGACGGATGGCATGACAAATACGCCGGTGGTAGCGGTGACCATGCCTGTCAGTGTGCCAGCGACAGACGCCATTCTGGTTTCCAGCCGGACTGGCATTGTCCATTGAAAAGACGCCAGACCCATGCCTGCATAGGTAATCAATGCCAGACCCAGGCCGATACCCGACCAGTAAGGATTACTACGCGTCAGCAGCAGCGCAGACAAGAATGTACCTGCGCAGATACCCAGCAGCATGGGGCGTAGCCGATGCAATAGCTGGCGCAGATCAGGGCCGGCGGCAAGTTGCCAGCAATTCGTCAAAAGCGAAGGCATGATCAATAAAGCGGCGGCCTCCATGGTGGGCATGGACAAACTCAGCAAACCTATGGCAACCGTTGGCAAGCCCAGGCCCACTATCCCCTTGACCATGCCAGCCAGTATAAAGACCAGGCAGACCACCAGGAATTGCTGGTAGTCGCCGGAGAGAGTAAAAAAGTTTTCCATTCACACAGTTTGCCACTGCCAGCAAGCGCTGAAAATGTGGAATACACTCAGTGAGCCTTCGGATTATACTTAGGCTAAACACTTAGGCTAAATACTGAGACTAAAGTGAATGAGAATAGGAGGGGCTAGGCCATGCGCTTTGATCTGGTTGATTTGCAGTTGTTTTTGCATGTGGTGGAAGCGGGCAGCATCACGTCTGGCGCTGGTCGCAGCCATCTGGCACTGGCATCGGCCAGTGCCCGTTTGCGCGGCATGGAAGAACAATTGGGTGTACCGCTGCTGACACGCAACCGGCGCGGCATAGAATTGACCGATGCCGGTCGCACGCTATTGCATCATGCGCGTTTGTTGATGCAGCAAATGGAAAGAATGCGCGGTGACCTGGGTGACTATGCACAGGGGCTGAAAGGCCATATACGCCTGCTGTGTAATACCTCGGCCCTGACCGAGTTTTTGCCGCAGGCTTTGGCTGCCTATATGCATGCCCATCCGCATGTGAATATAGAAGTGGAAGAACGATTGAGCAATGACATCGTGCAGGCCCTGATGGAAGGCCAGGCAGATATCGGCATCGTGGCCAATACCGTCAGTTGTGCGGGCTTGCAGACTTTTCCTTTTCGCCATGATCAACTGGTGCTGGTCACAGCGCAGGAACACCCTTTGGCAGAACTGGCAGATGCTGCTGGCCGGGTTTCATTTGCCGATAGCCTGGCCTATGATTTTGTCGGCCTGGCTGGTGACAGTGCACTTCAACAATATCTGAATGATCATGCTGCCAGGCTGGGGCAGCGCCTGCATTACCGGCTGCGTCTGCGCAGTTTTGACGGTATCTGCCGCATGGTGGAAAGTGGTGCCGGTATTGCCATCATCCCGGAAACGGCGGCGACGCGGTACGAGAAAATAATGAAGATCAGTCAACTGCAACTCAACGATGTATGGGCGGTGCGGCAACTGCTGATTTGTGTACGCCAGTATGATGAATTGCCAGCCCATGCAAGGGAACTGATTTCCATGATCAAGGCATGACAGCCCCATTATGATTTGCTCGTGCGCGTTATGTTCTTGTTACAATGCAGGCTGATTGTCCTCATCTTTGTTTTTCCTTCCTGCCCATGTCCCTTACTCATTCATTCACCAAAGCTTTCAATGCTGTCAAAGGCAAGTTGCATCCTGCCCAGGCTGTTTCGCAACAGACCATTGTTGCACCATCGATTGAAGCAGACCCGCTGCTGATGCAGATGCTGTTTGAGATATTGGCTGCAGAAGATATCAAGGCCACCTGGCAAGGCAATTACCTTCGTCTGGCAGATGGCCTGGCTGATGACCTGGCTGATGGCCTGGTGCTGGCTGCCGAACGGGTGGAAGCAGTGGCATTGGCCGAAGACAAGTTCAGGACCTGTACCCGTATTCATGTCAGCCATGCGGTTTATTTTCCGCAAGGCCTCAGTGAATATCAGCATGCAATGGGAGCGAGCGAAGTGCTGGCCATGAGCGAAGGTTTTCGTACCTGGGCCAGAATGGATTTGCTGGCTTTGCTGGACGCCACGCGTGAATTTCCCAAAGACTGTACCGTCATTGAAATGAATGTGGCCAGTGAGACAGATGTGGCAGCAGGCAAGGCCGTGTACCGGCAAGTCATACTGGGGCCGGTGGCGCATCTTGCTAGCTTGCCTGCACCCAAGCGCAAGGAAGAGCATCCGTTTTGCCCTTGTTGCCTGTTCACGGAAAGCATGCCGGCTTTTCATGATCTGTTACAGAGCGATCAATTTTTAGGCGTACGCCTGTTTGCTTCACGCGATAATGAAGGCAAGCTGGCCGCTGACTGCCGGGTGAACGGCGAGGATTTTTTAGCAGCAACAGAACATCTGCAGCACTATGCAGAAAAATGGCCGCAACGCGGTCTTGAGTTTCGCAAGCAATATGTCGTGATCAGAAGCAGTGGCCGCAGCGTGAATGCCGGCGCCACTATTGATGCTGTTGATAGCACCAATGCCTCCGCCAGTCAGGCATAAGTGCGCATAGGCAGGCATGCTGTAGAATCAAATGTCATCCATTTCTATCGTTGAGGAATACTATGTACCGCACTTATTTCAAGGGTCAATGGAGCGAAGGTAATACACCTTTGTTTGGCGCAATGGATCATGCTGTCTGGCTGGGTTCTTCGGTATTTGATGGTGCACGTTCCATCCGTGGCCTGACGCCGGATTTGCGTCTGCATCTGCAAAGGGTCATACAATCGGCACAAAGACTGGGTTTGCAATGCCCTTACAATGTGGATGAACTGGAAGCCCTGTGCCGTGAGGGCATTGCCCTGTTTCCGGCGGATGCAGAACTGTATATCCGTCCGCTGGTGTTTGGTACTGATGGTTTGCTGATCCCCGAGCCAACGACCTCGGGCTTTGCGCTGACGCTGTTTGACGCGGCCATGCCGGCTTTTTCAGGCTTCTCTGCCTGCCTGTCCAGCCTGCGTCGCCCCGATCCTTCCATGGCACCGACAGATGCCAAGGCATCTTGCTTATATCCAAATTCCACCAAGGCTTTGCGCGAAGCCAAAGACCGTGCTTATGACAATGCCGTGGTTTGTGATGTGCATGGCAATGTGGCGGAATTTGCGACGGCGAATATCTTTTTTGTGACCGCAGACAATGAAATCGTCACACCCGTAGCCAATGGCAGTTTCTTGTCCGGGATTACCCGCGCCCGTGTCATCGGCCTGTTGAAAGAGGATGGCAAGCAAGTGTCAGAACGCACAGTAAAACCAGAAGAACTGTTGCAAGCTAAAGAGATTTTCAATACCGGTAATTTTGCAAAAGTCACACCCTGTACCCGTTATGAAGGCCGCCAGTTGCCAGTAGGTGATATAGCCACCCGTGCGCGCGACCTGTATTTTGCCTTCATGGAAAAGTAGTAAATCTGGCTTGATGCTTGTTGCTTAGCTTGATGCTCAATGCACGCACCACTGCGCTGATGATGCCGCCCCCGGCCTTGGTGTTGCATGAAGAAGGCAGCCAGCGGCAGTGATGTAGTGACTTGAATAAAAAAAATGCATCAATGCAAAAAGGCAGGTTTCCCTGCATTTTTGCATTGATGCACCAACTTGTTTACTTCAGGAACTGCTCATTCCCGACCATACCGATCTTGGTCACACCCTTACGCTGCGCTGCCGCCATCACTGCGGCCACCGATTTGTACGGTACCACAGCTACTGGACGCAAATGTACTTCTGGCTGCACTGCGGCAGATGCGGCTGCCTGCAGTTTGGCATCCAGCTCACCCGGATTGACTGCCACACCATCCCACAACACCGTACCGTCAAAGTCGACATCAATATTAACGACTATTGGTTCGACAGGTGGTGGTGGTGATGGGCCTGTTGGCATGTTCAGATTGATCGCGTGGTTCTGAATAGGAATGGTAATAATCAACATAATGATCAATACCAGCATGACGTCAATCAATGGCGTCATGTTCATTTCTATCATTACTTCCGGATCAGCTGAAGCACCGCCGGAACCTAATTGCATACCCATAATGCTTCCTTTACGAATCACTTATTCACATCACGAATGATTCGGAATCTGAATAAAAAATCAAAATCAAGACCTAACATCTTTACCACAGAGACACAGAGTCGCAGAAGAAAAACAAGAGACAAGAGCCAAGTTACTTAACAGTATTCGCTTTTATCTTCCCAGTCTTCTTCAGAATTTCTCTTTGCCTCTCTCTGTGACTCTGTGTTGAGATATCTCAGGTCTTTATCAAATTGCGCTTAGTCCCGTGAAGGCGGTTCGATCACGAAGCCTACCTTGGCGATACCTGCCCGCTGTGCTGTCAAGATACTCTTGCCAATAAATTCATAGCGGGTGTTTTGA
>NZ_JBMPOR010000034.1:0-48737 GCF_049340265.1 Undibacterium sp. Di26W | reverse complement strand
TGCGCTCAGCAGAAGATCTTCTATCTTCGCAAACTGTTCTCGACTGATATCGCTTGGGTAGGTTTTTCTCATCACCCAAGTTTACGCAATATTCTTTTTGTTTACAATAAGATCTCGAATAGCTTCTTATAAAAATCACCGCCACTGTCAGCAGCACCAACAGCGTCGCCACCGTACAAAACATTGCCAGATATTTGCCCGGCTCAGATAGGCACCGTGACGACAGCCATCATTTTACGCCGTGTACGACTGGCGCTGATCAACACCGATAAGGGAATATACCACCCAAGAAACGCCGGGTTGAGAATCAATGCACCGGTCAATACCTGCCAGCCGCCGTGCTTCTGCTAATCAGCCTCATGCAACTTGCTCTGGATTCGATAAGCGGTCCACGTAAGAAAGACGTAATTGGCGATTCCCACATAGATAATGGACAGCGATACGCCGATCGGAAACACCGTCACGCCCAGTATACGGCACCAAAAAGCAAACAGCGTGGCAAAGTAGGCGACAAGAGAAACACATAGGCGCACAAGATATCCGCCCAGTCGCAGTTCAAGCCATGTAGTCGGCTTACGCGGAGCGAATAGATCAGCCATACTTCCTCTTAGTAAGTAAGTCAGGACTTACGCAAAACCGCCCCAACTGTGTTGCAGCTCCTTGCCGTACTATTCGTACTGTCTTCGTCACTGCGCCTTGCCGGAACAATTTTGCGTAAGTCCTATAGGTGTGTTTTCATTTTGACGCAATGGTTTAGCACTTGTATGCGACCACACTTTAATCTCTACATTGATGAACGGTCAAGCTAAACAGCCAGGCTATCGCAATGTTATTTATTATTCTAAAATGCGATTTCTGGCTCTATGGCTGTAGTCGGAACATTTCTGGCAGTTGCCAATGCCTGCAGTCATACGGGTCAATACGTGAATCGAATACCACTATTGCCAAATTCGGCCATTTGAGTATGGGTTTGCCGGACTTATCGCGAACGTGCACATCTTCTGGCAAGGCCATCCGGACAAGTATTTTACTGCAACATCAACCAGCTTCAGCATAGGGACACAGGGACAACTGTATGGCAAATAGAACACACTTACTTAATACACCCATTCTGACAAGTGACCCCTACTTGCTGGCTGCCAGGCTCAGTGAACCAGGTACCGATTACCTCGAAGTTGCAGAAGCTGTCTATAAAATCCCTGTTCCCTGGCTACTGTGTTTCCGCCGGGAAGATTTTCTACCGGTCACCGTGCAATTCGACGAAGATGAAGAAGGGGATGCCCCAGCGGGCGTTGAAGTGTTCTTTCCGGTTACTTCGGTAGAGAAGGCTCTGGAGAACATGACGCAGAGTCTCCCCATCTTTGAAGCCATCGCAGGCGATGCAAAGTTGGGAAAGATGTTCTGGCAAAACGCAATGATAACCCTTCGTGGCTTGCCGCTCCCCTATCTCTGCATTAACCCGATTGAAGTCATGTTCATGGGCGACCATGCACCCTATATGGAATCCATGTTTGCAGCTATGGGCCGCGACGATATAGCCGTACGAAATTTGATGGACCTTTCCGCGTATGAGCCGGGTGTGCGCCCCTACCCTCCTGATGTGTTATACAACGTGGCAACCAAGGCTGATGATTCATACGATGAGAACCGATTGCAGAATTGCGTCGCACTGGATATCGGGTATAGCAGTTTCTGGATTAAATCTACCGGCGAGCAAAGAGCACATTACGAAGAACTTGTCTCGTTCATAGATGAACCCGATGTATCTCCCAATTTTCGTACGCTGAAAAATGAATTGACTGAAATTGCAAAAGCCCGCGTCAAATCAGTTATGCTGCATTTAGGCTTTGCACAAAAAGACGAGGCATCTCCTGAACGATTGAAATTACTTATTTGCCCGGAAACGGAGGCAGATTGCAATTTACTTAGCAATGAAAAATCATTTAAAGAAATACTGGACGGCCATTTCTGCAATTCATTTAAAAAGCTTTGTCAGGAATACGGTTTTTCCTGGGCTGGCTATGTAATCAGGTCGGAAGAGAGTGTAAAAAAGCGATTCACCGGCGACTATAGTATTTACAATGAATGGGTTTATACGACAGTTGAAGCGCCTCGTGTTAGCGCTGCGCCAATCGTTGCACGTGACAAAGAGAGCCGGGAACAGTTAGAAAAGAAGGTGCCAGAAGGATCACCTTTTTGGGAAATCATCTTCATAATTGTCGTATTGATTCTTATGCTTTGGCTGGCCCTTAGCACTGGTTTCATTAAAAGATAAAAGTTGCCAACGCCGGACAATCGCTCGAATTTAATAAATTTACTCGTTGACGATGCACCAAAGCTTGACCGAGTAATTTTCTAGAAAATTACTCGCTATTACCTTTGAGATCATTAACTTCCACCGTTACCGAATCCACAATTGCAAGTAATGCTCTGATATTTAGCCTAATTTGCGAGGATCTCTTTATATGAAATTCGTTATTTCAATAATATTTCTAATTATTTCTGAATGCGTAATGGGACAAACGTCTGACACAAAAACAATGGCACTGCCGGATGGGAGTTCAATTACAAACTCGATAGGATCTCTCCCGCCGTTCGAACAAAAATTCAGAGTTCTTACACGTCAAGAAATAAACCGAATAAACGAGTTAGCTAAAAAAGGCGATGTATTCGTCAAATTTTACTACCCTACAATTTCCAGACCAGATTTAAAAGATTTTGATCGTGCTTTTAGAGCGTGGCAGACTTCAACCGGAAAGAAATTATCCAATCAAGAAGTAATTCAGATAATTGGAAGCTATCTTGGCAATGAGTTGGTAAGAAAATTAAATATGGAATGGGTAGAGGTCACAGATAAGTATGGAACTGATTATTCTATCCGTGGAAAAAATGCAGATGTAGAAATTACGTCATTTCCTTACTCAACAGTTTCAAAGAGAATTGAACACCATCAATACGATTTTATTTACAACACTTTTCACACTATCGCCCAAATGAAAAAGGATGGTGGTATTTCTAGCGGAAACAACGACTAGAAGGGAACGTAACTGGCCGCTTTGTAGAGCGCGTAGAGGCGATCAGATTAGTGCCTAATGCCCGTGCAGGAATGTTGGACTCCTCCTTGTATATGCTCGATCACTGTGTCTCAAAGCGGGATAGCCATGTGAATCCGTACGGCCGGTTTGATCTGGATATGAGCAAGCGGCTTTCGATTGAAGCGGATTTGGCGTTGGTAGCGTAGGGTATTTTCATCTTGCAATGATTTGCACTACCTTGCTCAAGGTTCAACATGAGCGGCGGCCAGAAGCAAGCAAAGCTTGCTTGAGGACGTCCGCTCGATGGAGGGATCAGGCCACGCGTTCAAGCGCAGCCACAGGATAAATTTGTACTGAGCCTGGGTGAGACTCGGACTCGACGGCATAGCCTTCAGGGGTCAGTTTTGTGCAGTACCAGCCGACAACTTGCCCCTGCCAAGCGGCACCGGATTTCTTGCGAACGCGATCTCCCAGGCCAAACGTGGTGCGCA
This sequence comes from Undibacterium sp. Di26W, assembly GCF_049340265.1. Lineage (NCBI taxonomy): Bacteria > Pseudomonadati > Pseudomonadota > Betaproteobacteria > Burkholderiales > Oxalobacteraceae > Undibacterium > Undibacterium sp. Di26W. Next base: position 45,211 of record NZ_JBMPOR010000034.1, on the reverse strand, counting down.
ATGGGAACGCAAACTCGCCAGCAACTGCAGTACTGACTTCATTGTTACTTTGATCCATACCTGACCTTTCTTTTGAATGTCTTGAGATGATCTGTTGATCCATATCTACTACTTGATTGGGTGATGCCCTTGAAATTTTGCCCATGAAACGATCGACGGCACTTAGTGGGATAGCGGTCTAGTTGTATGCCGTTGGCAGACTGAATTCAGCCCGCGTAGGTGCAAGCCTGCGTATTCTCACGCATGATTTTAACGTGATTATTGATATTTTTTCCGGCTCTACATGCGTGCGATTACGTTACACTTATCGCACGCGAGCTTAAAAAAAAGCCTCTCTCAAATTAGAAAATGCAACTAAGGCGATTGGAATCGCCCAAAATTCCAAAGGTATCTCGAAAAGTGAGTGTTGCCTATCTCCCTTCTCTCGTCCAAAAGGATTGTCTTCACTCGGAGGAATTCTGCGATTAACGTGTTTTCCAATGAAAAAAACAATTGCCGCCGAAAAGGAATGCGTCACGCCTGCCAAGATAGGGTGAGCTTGAAAATAGCCGTCTCCTGCGATCAAAGCAGTTACATACTGGACAAGAAAAAGAAATGTAATTGGAATCAATATTGCAAAAATACCAAATCCACGCCAAATCAAAAGCATCGATATCTCCAGTACAAGAAAGTCATTGATTATCAAGAAATACATGAATAAAAGTAATTCTATTGCAAGAATCGAATTGAATTTTTCGGCAAGGTATCAATGAGACCGATATCGCTTATTGATTTCCTACTTTAACTCGTGCCATCCTCGCATTTTGCGGGTGCTATTTTTGTGGCTCTTGTAGCAATTTCTTATCTGATGCATAATCGACAATAGAAACTATTATTTGTTAATGCTGATTAAGCTCTTACTGGAGGTAATGATGTCTGATGATTTACGACGGTATTTGGAAGAGCAAGAAAGAATTCGGCAGCTACTCAATCCGTTAAATGATTTGAAGCGAATTCAGAGTTATATCAATCCACACGAAGATTACATTAAAAAATTCGAGATAGAACCTACAGCTTTAGATATCATTCGCGATGCAGAAGCAAGACAGAAGTTGCTCTCCGACATACCGGTGGGTTTGGCTCTCAGCAATGAAATTCAAAAAATTGAACGTCAGCGTCAGTTGGTTCGTGGTTCTGTAGAGGAGCTTCGTCAACTAGGCTTCATAGACAGTAAGACGGAGACTCAAAGTGCAATTAATAATATTCTGGAAGCTCAAAATAGCTACAACCGACTCTTCCGCTTGCCTGAGATATCTGAGCTAAGTGCACTCGCTCATGCTGCGATGATCAAGTCTGGAATAAGTCAGATTGTCATGGGAACAGAAGACAATTTAAAGGGGATTTTAGGAACTATGCAAAATCCTTGGATGCAAATTGAAAACAATTCCGCATCTGCTATTGCACTATCTGAGCTTGTTTCCATTGGCAAGGCCATTGATAGTTATTCATCTTTCGATAACAAATTAGTTACGGCTCTGAGATCTGAGTTTGGTGACTGGCGTGATGTTTCAATGCCGCTATCGCAAAATTTGCTCGACCCAATGTTCCGTTCGGAATTTTACTCTGCACAAGGATTCAACTCTAACCTTACTAACTTCACCACGCCCGCGTTTCGTGAAGGTTTGATAATTGGTGGACTTCAGCCTCTAGAAGCCATAGATGACACTGACGATGAAGGCGGATTAATGCGTACGAATAAAGCGCATTCCATTCTCCTACGCTTTGAGGTAGCGCTTCGTCGTTTTATAGAAGCTGTTATGGAGGCGGAATTTGGTTCTGATTGGATGAAGCATCAACTTCCTCCAAATATGCTAGATGGCTGGAAGGATAAAAAGCAAAAAGCGACTAAAGCGGGTCATAAAGAATATATGTTAATAGAATATGCCGATTTTTCCGATTACAAAACAATAATTGAAAAAAAGGACAATTGGAACAAGGTCTTCATGCCAATTTTTGGCCGTCCTGAAGATATTCGTGAGTCATTCCAACGCCTATTTCCGGTTCGTATCGCAACGATGCACGCTCGTATAATTACAAGAGATGACGAGCTCCTACTACAAGTAGAGACGAAGAGGGTTCTTAAAGCAATTGAAAATCGGAAATAACTATGAGTCTAGAACTTGCCTGCTTCCTACCAGCTCGAAGCAGGTAAGAAAAGGATGCAGATTCGCGTACACCTTTGATAGCAATTTGGACGCGCCAAGCGGTCCCCACCTTTTTGAAGCTAGCCATGTTCGTAAATTGTTCGTAAAGGCTAACAGAAAACAACGTTTTTAAGTGTTATTTTGCAGTTTTGACATTCTTGAATTTCAACGCTAACCCTTTGATTTTATTAGGCTAAGCTGTCATTTTGAGGATATGTGATTTAGTGCCCTGGTCCCGCCGACAGGAATCGAACCTGTATCTTACGCTTAGGAGGCATACGTTCTATCCATTGAACTACGGCGAGACACGGTGAGAAATGCTTGTGCATTTCTCAATCAGCCCGCCATCTTACCTGAGCCGGGCGCAACAATCAATTAAGGACGTGAGATTAAAGGCTGCCCTAGCGTACAATACTGCTTTTCTCTAATTATGTCCGCGCATCTTCCTGATGCCGGTTTCACAGGGTTTTATGGCAGTTATCTCATTAAGCGATGCCCAATTGGCATTCGGTCACGTTGCTCTGCTTGATCATGCAGAGTTTTCCATAGAGGCAGGCGAGCGGGTTGGGTTGATCGGGCGCAATGGCACCGGCAAGTCTTCGTTGCTGAAAATTATTGCCCGCACATCCAAGATTGATGATGGGCTGCTGGTGATGCAGCAGGGCATAAAGATTGCGTATGTTGAGCAAGAACCGCAGTTTGACCAGACTCTTAGTGTATTTGATGCGGTGGCTTCTGGCCTGGGTGAATTGCCTGCCCTGTTGCAGGAATATGAAGCGTTGACCGGCCAGTTTGGCGGTGACAATGATGATGCCCTGATGGAACGCATGCATGACATCCAGGTGCAACTGGATGCGGCGGATGCCTGGAGCCTGGGCAACAAGGTAGAAACCACGCTGGACAAGCTGAACCTGTCCAAAGACGCCATCATGGGTACGCTGTCGGGCGGTATGAAAAAGCGCGTGGCACTGGCCTGTGCGCTGGTCAGTGCGCCTGATGTCTTGCTGCTGGATGAACCAACCAACCATCTGGATTTTTCATCCATACAATGGCTGGAGGGTTTGCTGAAAGACTTTAAAGGCAGCGTGCTGTTCATCACCCATGACCGCAGCTTTTTGGATAACGTGGCCACCCGCATCATTGAACTGGATCGCGGCAAGCTGACTTCTTTCCCTGGCAATTTTACGACTTACCAGACGCGCAAGGCAGACTTGCTGGAAAATGAAGAAGTAGAAAACGCCAAGTTTGACAAGTTTCTGGCGCAAGAAGAAATCTGGATACGCAAGGGTGTCAAAGCCCGTCGCGTGCGTGATGAAGGCCGCGTCAAGCGTCTGGAACAATTGCGTCTGCAACGCACTGCCCGTCGTGACCAGCAAGGCCAGGTCAAGCTGGATGTGACTTCTGGCGAACGCTCAGGCAAGATCGTGGCGGAGTTGGAAAACGTCAGCAAGCGTTTTGGCGAAAAGGTCATCATCGACGATTTCTCCAGCATTATTTTGCGTGGCGACAAGGTGGGCCTGATCGGTCAGAATGGTGCCGGTAAAACGACGCTGCTGAAACTGATACTGGGGCAAGACGAGCCAGATAGCGGCACCATCAAGCAAGGCAGCAAATTGCAGATCGCTTACTTTGACCAGATGCGTGCGCAACTGAATGAAGAAGCCAGCCTGGCCGATACCATTGCCCCGGGTAGTGACTGGGTGGAAGTGAATGGCCAGCGCAAGCATGTGATGTCGTATCTGGGTGACTTTTTGTTTGCGCCTGAGCGTGCACGGTCGCCGGTTAAATCCCTGTCTGGTGGCGAACGCAATCGCCTGTTGCTGGCGCGCCTGTTTGCCAAACCAGCGAACGTGCTGGTGCTGGATGAACCGACCAATGACCTGGATATCGACACGCTGGAACTACTGGAAGAATTGCTGGAAGAATATACCGGCACCGTCTTCCTGGTCAGCCATGACCGTACATTCCTGGACAATGTGGTGACCCAGGTTATCGTTGCTGAAGGCGAAGGCCAGTGGCGCGAATTTATTGGTGGCTATACCGATTGGGAACGCTATCGCAGCACCGTGCCAGCCGTCAAAGCCAGCAAGGCAGAACAAAAGCCAGCCGTGGCAGCCGTTTCAAGCATGAGCGCACCGGCAGCCGCCAAGCCGAAGAAACTCAGCTATAAAGAACAGCGTGAACTGGAAGAATTGCCCAAGCAAATCGCTGCACTGGAAGCCGAGCAAGCATCCATTACTGAAAAACTGGCCGATGCCAATCTGTATAAAAACGGCCCTGACCAGGCGAATCAATTGAATGCGCGCCATGCTGAGATTGATGAGCAATTGCTGGAAGCGCTGGAAAAATGGGAAGTGATAGAGGCGAAGAGTAAGGGCTGAGTATGTGCTGAGTTAGAGCTGACTAAGTGTTGAATTAGCAGCGACATCATCATCTACCCAAGAATGAAAAAACGACGCCCGCTTCATGCGCGGCGTCGTTTTTTTATGCTTTCAAAGCTAACTGTCTTTAATCCCAACTCCAGGTAAATCCCAGGCTGATTGCATTTGGCACAGGCTTGCCATCCACCACAGTGGGTGCAAAAGAGCCGTTGCGGAAATAGTTTTCAACGATACGCAACAACATGGTTTCGGTAGGAAAAACCGTGCCATCAATGCTGGTGAGTGATTGCGGTTTAACGCTGCCGGCAACCTGCGTCACCTTGGTGACTATACCTTTTTCATCGAAGGCTATTTTGTAGGTAGTTGAGCCGTTGAGGTTTTTGTTATCGAATATTCTTGGGTAATAAATAAATGCCTTGCCGGGCGTAAAACCCTGCACTGCAGGCTGCATTGCCCCACCTGGCGCATCGGCCTGCGCCAGTGCTTTTTGATAGACAGACTTGGTCACGCTAAGCCTGAGCATGGTGGCAGACAGCATGGCAGCTGACTTTTCGACATGGCCGTCGTAAATGGCGCGGCTGGTCACCCAGATTGACTCGCACAGTTCTTGCGGTGTGGATGGATTGTAGCCATAAGAAAAGCGACCTTCGATACGCTTTTTATCTTCCTCTGGCCATTCTTTGGCGAGAGCTGGCAGGGTTTTCATGGCCACTTTGGCGACAAAATTGGAATCCGGCTTTTCACCTGGGCGGGGGTTATTCTGACGCGCAAATTCACGCGTCAGTGCATTGGGCAAGGCCACGGCCAGTTTGCCTGCCTGTGCGGTAATGAGCTTTTCGGCTTCGAGCCTGACGATATCAGCAACCTGCGCTTCGGTCCGTGTGCTGCATTGCTGGCGGTCCATGGCATACATGGCATTGCTGCGGTTCAGGCGCCACAGCAGTTTGATGGTGTCATCGTCAAGCAGGTCCAGGCTTTCAGTGAAGGCTTTATGGTAGTGCCTATGCCAATCTGATAGCAAATCTTCCATCACGCTGGCCTGGTTTTTAGCGAGCCAGGCGCGCATATTGTCGCGGTAGGCAGCTTCTTTCCACAAAGTGTCGAGCATTGTGTGCGCCAGCCTGTTGGAGATTTCATTCGGTAGAATCGGCACGATGAAATAGCTGTTTTCAGTATCCACCTGCTTATGCAAATAAGCCTGCAGTTGTTCTGCACTCGGTTGGGTGATAGCCGATGCATGCATCGCCAGGCCAGAAGCAAAAACCAGAATCGCCGCTTTTAAGGTACGCAAAGCCATTAAAAAAACTCCGAAAGAGGGGAACACATAGATCATTCACAACAAACCATACTGCATTGCACAAACTATATTGCAGTATGTGCAATGCGCAAAAATCACGCCTGAGTGCGCTGGCATTCTATCAAAAAATATATATCCTTAAGGAAATACCGTGTTGGGGAAAAAAGCTGGCTGCTTTTCTGCACGATCTGCTTGACAGCAGGCCACACTGCGTGTTTTCAAGAATGACACTGAACAAGTGCGGCGCCAAAAGAAAAACGACACGCAATCGCTAGTGATTGCACGTCGTTTTTTACTTACCTGGTGGTACTTGTAGTACCCAGCTTGCGGCCATGTGCCGCAACACTTATTTTGCTGCTGGTGCTGCAGCCTTGGCTGTGCTTGTTACTGCTGCGACCTTGGTGTCAGTTTTCACTTCAGCTTTCACTTCGGCTTTGACTTCAGGTTTCGCTTCGGCTTTCACATCTGCTTTAGCATCGGTCTTGCCCTTGGCCAGTTTTTCATGGGCGGCATGCTTGGCATGTTTTTCATGCTTGGCCACAGCCTTGTCGCTTGTTACTGTCTTGGCTTCTGCTACTACAGGCGTGGCTGTGGCAGCAGTCGTTACGGCTTTCGCTGGTGCAGCCGCAGGTGTTGTTGCGGTGACTGCGGCGGTGACTGGTGCTGTAACTGTTGCTGGTGCTGTGGCTGCCACTGCAGGCGTCGCAGCCGGTGTGACTTTTGCGGTTACGGTTGCCGGTGTTTGAGCAAATGCGCTACCCATCAAAACAGTGGAAGCGATCAAGGCAGTAATAAGCTTATTCATGTGATATTCCTTCAATTATATGAGCGATTTATTTTACTTTTTTAACCGGCAGCGTCTGCTGCCGGTGTACTTATTTGTTGCGAACGATTGCTACAGGTAGTGATTTATTTCGAAGCGGCTGTTGCAGAAGCAGATGCTGGTTTTGCTTCATCTTTCTTGACTTCTTTTTTAGTGTGCTTGGCGTGTTTTTCATGCTTCGTTGCTTTTTCTGTTGCCACTGCTGGCTTGGTTTCTGCTGCTGGTGTGGCTGGTGTGGATGCAGTAGCCGATGCGGAAGCTGCGGTCACTTTGGCTGCCGGGGCAGATTTCGCGACGCTGGCAGCAGCGGCGGCAGTGGCTGGCTTAACAGAAGCACTGGCCGATGCGCTGGCTGGTGTTTGGGCAAATGCGCTACCCATCAGAACGGTGGAAGCGATGAGTGCAGTGATCAGTTTGTTCATGATAATTTTCCTATTCGTATTTGGGTTGGTTTGCTTTATTTTGCTTTGCGTAGTCAGCCTACGTAAGCCAAAAACGCCAGTCGACACATCTGCGTTGACGCAAAAAACCACAGTGCAGGCGGCTTAGTGTTGTTGTTCTAAACGGCAGGCCGTTTGTCAACCGAAAGGCAGGTTCATGCGTTACGCGCGTAGGAACCAAAAAAAGCGACGCCTGCCTCACGCATGGTGTCGTTTTTTTTTGTGCAGAATGCGGGTAGCGACACCCGCCAAATTGCAGCGCCCTGTAGGGTGCACCATGTGCACCGCGCCATTCCGTCGGGTGTTATCTTCCCTGGATTTACGCATGTGGTGCGAACAGCCTCCAGCAGATCATCACCCTCACCGGTGAAAAATCTTCATCTCGTTGACCATCTCGTCATGAGATATTTCTCGCCTGTTCCATGCACGATCTGCAGTACAAAATCAAAGATATAAAACAAGGAAAGATAGCCATGAAAAAGGTCGCATTGGTCACTGGCGGCAGTCGCGGTATTGGTGCTGCTACGGCACAGCAACTGGCGGCTGCCGGGTATGCGGTGTGCATCAACTATCTGCATAATCGCGACGCCGCGCAGCAGGTGGTGCAAGGCATACTTGCGCAAGGTGGCACTGCCATTGCCATACAGGCCGATGTGGCGGTAGAAGCAGAAGTCGTGCGCCTGTTTAGCGAGCTGGATCAGCAACTGGGCAAGCTGGATGCGCTGGTCAATAATGCAGGCATACTGATGCAGCAATGTCGGCTGGAAGACTTGACGGCAGAGCGCATCAACCGCCTGTTCAGCACCAATGTCACCAGCTATTTCTTGTGCTGCCGCGAAGCGGTCAAACGCATGTCAACCAGGCATGGCGGCCAGGGTGGTGCCATCGTCAATGTGTCGTCGGCGGCGGCCCGGCTGGGCTCACCGAATGAATACATCGATTACGCCGCCACCAAAGGGGCCATAGATACGCTGACCAAAGGCCTGTCAGTGGAAGTAGCCAACGAAGGCATACGCGTCAACTGCGTGCGGCCCGGCCTGATATACACCACCATGCATGCCGACGGCGGCGAAGCCAACCGGGTGGAAAGACTGAAAAGCGGCGTCCCCATGCAACGTGGCGGCACCCCTGGCGAAGTGGCGGCTGCCATCGGCTTTTTGCTGAGCGATGCTGCGTCTTACATCACGGGCAACTTTGTGGACGTATCTGGCGGGCGATAATCCGGGCGTGTTGACCTGTGGGCAAGCCTACCCACCAAGTTGGGCAGTACCTTCTTGCCTGCATAACAATACGACACTGGCGTATTGACTGAGTTTTAACTGAGTTTCAGCTGAGTTTCACCTTACTGTCGCCTTAATTCTTGACGCCCTGCCCCGACCTGCTCTTATTCTCGCCCCAAAAAAGCGCATTTTTACCCCCGCGCTATTTCATCATTCCCGCCAGCATTGTTGCAGTTTCGCAACCACTTTATGCGCTTCAATCATTTCTTTTTGGTTATGTGAGTATCCTTTTTTGTCTATAAAAAAACAGATTTTCGTAAAAATCAAGGTGAAAAATAGAGAAGATTTACCAAAGGACAATGGCTTATTGTTTTTGACATATTGTTAAACAATGTCAATAATCGGCCTCTTGTTACAAAGCGACATATTGCAGCCAAGCTACTTTTTTGTCGTTCGGTAAGGTCGTTTTAATTTTGAGCAGGACCAATAGTCTTGCAGGTGCTTTCGCCTGCGAGTGGGACAACTATTGCCTAAAAAAAATTGCAATGTCAGGAATTTGATCAATTACTGGCATGCAAGTCGGAGCGGAAGGGCAAGCCTCGCGCAGTTTGCACGGATGCTCAATTGGGGGAGGGCCAAGGCAGTGCTTACACACCGCTTTGGCTTACGCACCCATCCCGGATTCAAACCACATCGGGGATGGGTGACTGAGCTTGGCCGGCATCGCTAAAACGGTGCCGGTCATATCTTCGCATCAAAAAAAGGAGAAAAGTAATGCGTATCAGCGGTAATTTCAAACTACTATCCGGTGCCTCGATGGCTTTGGCCATGCTGTGCGGCACTGCCCAGGCACAATGGGCACCGACAGCAACCAAGGCCACCAGGATACCGACGACCGTGTCAACGACATCAGTGGCCACACTCATGCAAGCGGGTTCGCCCACGCATGTGGTGGTCGCGCTCAAACTGCGCAACAAGGCAGCACTTGACACGCTGACCACGGGTATCCTGAACGGGAAAAATGTCAGGCCGATTTCCAGTGCCGATTTCATGGCGAACTATGCACCGACAGCAGCACAGGTGCAGGCCGTGGTTGATCACTTGAAAAACAGCGGCTTCATCAACATCACTGTGTCAGACAACCGCACGCTGGTGAGCGCCGATGGTGCCGCCTCGACGGTCAAGACCGCCTTCAATACCGATCTGCATACCTATACGGTAGGAGGACGTTCTGTCCAGGTCAACCTGAGTGATGCGCAGATACCGCAAGCGCTGTCAGATACGGTACTGGCTGTGCATGGTCTGCAAAATCTACATACCTACCACACCCACCTGGTCCGGCCTAACGCCAACACGCTGGCCAGCACAGGGCATAACCCTACCGAGTTTTCTGCCATCTATAACGCCAGCGGTTTGCCTAGCGCGGTGAACGCCACTATCGGCATCATCACTCAAGGCAGCATGACACAAACGATTGCTGATCTGAACACCTTCACCAGCCGTGCCGGTTATCCGACGGTGAATGTGCAGACCGTTACCATCGGTGCTGCCAGCTCTGACACTGCCGGTGTCGGTGAATGGAATATGGATACGCAAGATGCCCTGGCAACTGCAGGTGGCACGATCAAGAAAATGATCTTGTACACAGCAAACACGCTCAATGATGCCGACATCACTGCTGCCTATAACCGCGCTGTCACCGACAACGTGGCCAAGGTCATCAATGTGTCTTTGGGTGAATGCGAAAACGATGCACTCAACTCTGGTGTCATGGCCAGTAATGACCAGATCTTCCAGACCGCTGTGGCACAGGGCCAGACCTTCTCGGTTTCGTCCGGTGATTCGGGATCCTATGAATGCGGTGGCCCTGGTACGTCGCAAAGCTATCCATCGGTATCACCCTATGTGATTTCGGTGGGCGGTACTTTGCTCAATACCTCGGGCACGACCTGGGTATCTGAATCGGTCTGGGCTTGCACCACGGCAGCCAGTTGCCAGCAAACCGCCAACGGTGGCGCTGGTGGCGGGCCATCCCTGAATGAATCAGCACCAAGCTGGCAAACAGCTGCGGGCATTTTGGGGACGTCTACCAAACGCGGCACGCCAGATATTTCTTTCAATGCTGATCCGGCCAGCGGTGCGCTGGTGATTGTCAGTGGTTCCAACCAGCAGATCGGTGGTACCAGTCTGGCAGCACCTATCTTCACTGGCTTTTGGGCACGTGTGCAATCGATGAACAATAACAGCCTGCCCTTCCCTGCTGCTGCGATTTACCAAAAAGCAGCCAGCACACCGGGCATGTTCCACGACATCACTTCTGGCAGCAATGGCGGCTACACCGCCAAGGCAGGCTGGGATTATGCCAGTGGTTACGGCAGTCTGAACATGGCAAATTTTGCGTCGGCCATGGGTTCAACAACGCCACCACCACCTAACACCCTGACCAAGGATGTTGCAGTCACGGGCCTGTCTGTCACTACCGGCGGTAACCTGGTCTATACATTCTCTGTACCGACTGGTGCCACCAACCTGACGTTCAAAACCACGGGCGGCACAGGCGATGCGGATCTGTACGTGCAACTGGGTTCCACACCTACGACCACGACTTATCTGCAAAAATCGGATGGTTCCACCAGCACTGAAACCATCACCATCGCCTCACCAACAGCAGGCACTTATTATGTCCTGCTGAATGGCTACACCGCTTCCAGCGGCATCAGCCTGGTGGCCAGTTACCAAACTACCACACAGGGTAATGTGTTGAGCAATGGTGTGCCGGTTACAGGCATCACCCTGGCATCGGGTGCCACTGCGGTGTACACCTTCGTGGTACCTGCTGGCAAATCGTCGGTGACCTTTAAAACCAGCGGCGGTACAGGCGATGCTGACCTGTATATCAAACTGGGTTCTGCACCAACGACCACGTCGTATCTGCAAAGATCCAACGGCACCAGCAGCAGTGAAAGCATCACTGTCACATCACCAACAGCCGGTACGTATTACGTCATGGTGAAAGCCTATAGCGCCATCAGTGGCGTGACTTTGCTTGCGACGGATTAAGTGAAGTAAACTTGCTGTAATTGTTTTTGCAGGCAGTATCAGATAAGGTCTCAGGCAATTGCCTGGGACCTTATTTTTTTACCTGTTACCTGCCTATTTATGTATGAAAAATTGAATGCAGTTCCTTGATTGGAAGTGCAGGGGTTTGCCGGGTTTGCCGCGTTTTCTGATCACTGCTGCCAGTTTGTTGGTGCAGCCATGTACGTACGATGCGCACCACCTGTTGCGCGTTGTCGTGTTGAATAAAATGACCGGCATCGGGAATGGTTTGTATGCTCAGTGCATTGTCCACCCATTGCCAGACATCGTTCAGACCGGCAGGCAAGGCATAGGGGTCGGCCAGGCCATGTATCAACAAGGTGGGCACAGCAACTTTGTGTGGCATGTCGCCCGGCATGAAATACGGTTCTGCCGGCCAATTGACGCGGTAGTAATGCAGCATGGTTTCCAGCTTCGACACCGCCATGGCCTGGTCATGTCGGCGTTTGAAAGCTGCATCCTTGATCCATGTGCCAAGGCCCGATATGGGTAGTTGCAAATGCGATTGTGGCTGCCGGAATGCACGCACATAATCACTGGCAACACGCTGCTGCGGGTTGTTGCTCAGCTCGCGTGCGATGGCCCAGGGGTGCGGCATGTTCAGCACGATCAGTCTTTCCAGCCAGGGCTGTGCCTGCATCGCCGCATGCCAGGCAATGAAGCCGCCCCAGTCATGCCCTATCAATGTTGCCTTGCCAGTGCCCTCACGTTCTACCACGGCTGCCACATCGGCCACCAGTGCAGCGGGCAGATAGGCTTGCGGGTCAGCCGGTGCATCGCTGAGGTGATAGCCACGCAAATCAAGGGCGACCACGCGGTGATCGGCACACAAATCCACCATCACCTGCCACCAGCCCAGCCAGTGATCAGGAAAGCCATGCAACAGCACCAGCAAAGGCCCCTGCGCCATGGCTGCGTAATGGATGCGCACGCCATCGCTATCCACATAATGATGTTCGACGATTGCATCAAATGCAGTCAGTAAAGCTTCCGTACCGCTGCCTGTATGGTCGATCTGATGTACTGCCTTGCTCGCACTGTTCATGATCTCTTGCTCCGGCCAAGGTGGCTAAGGTAACTAAGGTGCCAAGATGGCTACCAAGCCATTTAGATGTCAATCATCATCTTATGGATGTTGATTATCATCTAAAAATCAAATGCATGTCAAGCGGGAGTAAAAACCTGTTTTACCTCCATAAAAAATACCACTTAGACAAGTAAGGGGATTCGTCGATGTGGCAGATTTTTCTTCTGGCCCAACGCACCATTCGACTATGCGCAGTGCTAAAGTAATAGTTTTATAGCCCTCTGCACAGGTTTGCCACCATGCGTAACCATCCTCTTTTATCGTTCGCCGCTCCCTGGCCGTTGCAAGCCCTATTGCAAGCCCTATTGCTAGCCCTATTGCTGAGTGCAGCCGCCTTGCCTGGCCAGGTGATGGCACAAAAAATGTACCGTTGCGGCAGCAGTTATCAGGACAAGCCTTGCGACAACGGGCAAAAAGAAAAAGTCATCGGCAAGGCCGTGACTGCTACGCCGACGGACAAACCAGCGCTGGACCTCAGTTGCGTACAACGTGGAGAAGAAGCCAAGAAAGTCATCTGGATGCGTGAAGGCGGTGCCCAGCAAGACAAATTAATGAAAGAAGCAAGCACAACAGAACGCCGCAAAGTAATCGCCGATGTATATGCCCAGCGCGGCAATGCCATGGACATACGCGCCCGCATTGAAAGCGACTGCATGGTAGAAAAAGAAAACGAACGCAAGTTTGGCACAGCACTTGTCACAGAAGACCCGGCCAAACGCACACAAGCCGCCGAACACAAAGCCAGCCAGGGCGAAAGCCCGGCAGATGCCGCCAAACGCACCAGCGCCGACGCCGCCCGCACCAAGACCTTATGTGAAGATGTACGCAAACAACTGGCATCCGTCCAAAGCGCACAACGCACCGGCGGCCAGGGCAGCGCCATGGATGAACTGACACGCAACAAGCGTGAAATAGAAAGTAATCTGAAATCACTGGGCTGCGATGCTGCGCCTAAAACTACGATGCAATAAGTGACGGCAATGAAATTACGACTATTCTTAACAGGCGCTGCCTTTAGCTTATCCCTATTGATGCAGGCCGGTGCCTATGCCCAAAGCTCAACTCAACCACCGCGTTGGGTGATGGTTGATGACCTGAGAGTGAGGGAGAATCCAGGTCTGGATAAAAAAGTTCTTGGCACATTGCAGCGTGGTGCCGAATTAATCCTGAAAGACAATAATGAATATGATGGTTTTTGCCTGGTTGCAGGAGGAGGACTCTATGGTTACACTGCATGTAAATATCTGAGTATCACTCGCATCGAACCTCCAAAGGCAGGCGAAGGTGGGATCGATGCAGCGCAGCGCTGGGTAAGTGGCACCGGACTGACCTTGCGTGAAGCGCCGCGCGCGGATGCGCCTGTTATCAGTCGATTAGCGCTGAACACAATAGTAAAATTAGTGCGTGAAGAATCAGGTAGCGCCTATTGCGAGGTTCAAACAGCAAGCGGTGCACGTGGTTATACCGCCTGCCGCTACCTTGGCGCGGCTCCCACCATATTAGCGAATGTGCGTGGTTATGGTCAAGTAGACGCCCCACTGCCATCTGGCTATGACCCCGTACGTGCGTTCTGGCTGGACCCAAGCTGGAGTGCATTGGAAGATTACGCCACCTACCTCAAATTTAGCCATCCCGAAATCCCGCAGCAAGGCCCATGGCCACGCGATGAAGCTCTGGAAAAAATGAAAGCGCATCTGGCACTTGGGATAAAAGGGAAAAAACCGGAACCGTTTGCGGATTGGCAAGAAATCAAGCGCAAGGCTGCACAAGATCTGACGCTAAACAAAGAATCAAGCAAATTGCAGGAACAAGGTAAAAAAGTTCCAGAAGAGGTCTTGAGGCGTGAAAAATTGGCGCAAAGTATAGCCACTGAATTGCGATATGGGATAGGTATCTTCAGCGCTCAACACGACCCTATCTCATCGTACGATGGTGTTGCCCGAATTATCCAACTTGTCCGTGGGTTGGATTTCCCAAAAATACAACCATCACTATTTCGGAATGAGTCCGCACTGAGTCCACCTATAACTAATACAGAGCAGGCCAGCGGCCGCTTCAATATTATATTTCGTCATCTTACTACACCACGTCCCAAGCTTAAAAAAAACGAAGAAGAGCTATTGATGCCTGGACTATATGACATGACCTTACATACACAGTCCCTTGTAAAACCTGTTCAACGCGTTCAGTTATTCCGTGATGGGCGTTTACGTAGCGAAGCCACTTTGATGCGATCGAGTGAATATATCGTCAAAGATTCCGATGTGTCAGAATGTCCAAACTATGATATGGGTTTTGAATATGGTGATGCGGACACCAGTATATGGCGTTATTTCAATTTTGATCAAACACATACCCCAATTACCCAGACTACCCCAGAGGAAAGTCTAAAGAAGAATCCTGCCGGAAGCTTATACTGGTTCTACACCAATATCACCCTACCACCTGGCCCCGCCCTGCATACAGAAACTCCAATGAAACTGGACAGAAAAAACACCGGCTTTATCGGTGGCACCTATCTGTACTACGATCTGGATGGTGACGGCATTGTCGACATCGCTGTCTGGGAAGGACAAGGCAAAGGCCCAGGCCATCTGGAAGGACCAACAAAAACCGATGACCGCTGGTATCGCCTGGTGCTGGTCAACATCAACGGCGCATGGAAGGTACTGGGCAGCGATACATTTTCATATGGATGCGGATGCTGAGGATGCAAATAAATCGCATCATAGAAAAAACACCTCAATACAATACCTCCTTGATATAAATTGCTAACCGAGGATATCTGCCAACTTCAATAAATCAATCTCAATTCAAATACTTTTTTTGTAAATTGTTTTTTATTGTTGAGAATAGGACTTTCCACACAATGCCATGAAAATATCGCAAATAGAAATGTAACCACGATAGATGATGCGGCCATAGCCGCTATTGAAATTCCTGGCAGGAGCGAAATGACCATTTGCTGAACGGGGAAAGCGTAAATATAAACGCCATATGAGTAATCACCGACCAGGTTAAATTTTCGAATAAGTCCAGAGGGGACGTATGCTATATAAAACAGCAGGTAAGAAATCGTGATGCAATATGTAGCAAAGTAAATTTCTTTGCTAATGAAAAATGCACAAAGTCCTAGCCCGGTAAAAACTAAAAAATATATTGGCTTTAACTGAATTTTGTCTTTCCAAACATAGAACGATGTTCCAGTAAAGAACATAAAAATAAATCGGATTAAATGACTTTCATTTTGGCCGTAGAAATTCTGTAAGATCAGCATTAATCCAGAAACGAACGAGACTGCAACAAGTACATATCCCAAAGGAGCTATTTGTGATTTTCCAATGCGCCTAAAAACCGCCCAAAATATCAGCAGTAATAAGTACATTTTTAGTTCATAAATGATTGTCCACAGTGAACCATTTACAGCAGTGAACTTATGATCTTCAAACACCCCCGGCAATTTCATGGAAATGCCAGCTAATATCGTCACCCCTTTAAGTAGAAATTGATAAGTCTCCAGATCCGTGAAGTACGAAGTGAGTGGCAAAGTTGTGAATAGTGGCCCAAGTATGAAAGTGCTTAAAAATGTGAGTAGGGCCAAGGCTGGAAATATTCGCAAGAATCGAGATGTAAGATATTCAATCGCACTTCTTCTGGTCAACAAGCTTTTGCCAACCAAAAAACCACTGCTAATAAAGAACACGTCAACAGCCAGTGTCCCTATCGACATCCCTAACAGTTTTGTGAATGGTTCCTCATAACCGAGTAAAGAGAAGCTATGTCCAATTAGTACTGAAATTGCTGCAATTATTCGAATCAAGTTAAAATTATTGTCATGCCCATCGGCAAACTTCGATAAAGTCATATTTTGTATTTGTGAGCATATTTGTTGAGGTACAGACTGCCCTCGTTAAGTTGCTCTTCATAATTAGGGTCCGGTGTAGCGAAGCGGTTCTGATCACCAGTGTTTGGGACGACGCATCGATACAGCAAGGTTGTCAAGGCACCTGGCGACTCAGTTGAGTGCCAAGCTATGTTTTGAGGCGCAAAACCTGCGTTAATACCCTCTTAACAATTCAGCAATAGGAGTCCCTTGTAACGGTATGTCTGACACGGGTTGGGTGCTTGCCACACTGAAACTGGCAAGAAGTGTAAGACCTGGAAAAATCTGCTTCAATTTCATTGGAAAATCTCAAAAAAAAAGCCACCCACAAATGGTGACTTCTTGATTATACGAAATATTTCTAATTTGTCAATTAATTTATTTTAAGTATTTTTAATTAACTAAATGTAGTCTGACATTATAACCGCCAGTTAAGTTTCCTCACACCAATTTTATGCAAGAATTGCAATTTTCTTTCCGTGTAGATTAATTGTTTTTTGCAATATCTGTTATGTGTTTTCTGAAAGTACACCGTCCAATAAACTGCACATTGACACCTATCTCTCTATCTATGGCGTCAATCTCTCAGTTCTTTTCGCGCTTTCCAGTATCCATGGACATTTATAGGGCAATTGTTGCCAGGCTTCGCCTTCAACATTGATCATTCATATGCCTCGTGAGTTATTTTTATGCTGCAACAGATTGCGCCGCCACCCGCCGCATCTCCCGCTGCACCTCATCCAGCACCGTCAATGCCGCCGCGATGATGGTGCTGGCCTGATTTTTCTGGATAGCCGCAACAATCTGCCTGGCGCCTAAACACAGACGCAAGGCGCTGATGGGTTGGCCATGGTGCATGCCGCAGGTGACAGGCTGGCCGAGTTGCATGCCTTTTTCTTTTTGCAGGTGGCGATAGATGGCGAGCGTGTCTGCATGGCTGTATGGCTGTGGCTTGCCCGATACCGATGTGGCTGGCGACATCAGCACAAACGAAAAAATGGTGGTGTGTTGATCCCAGCCCTGCCCTGCCATGATGGCGCTGCGGTCGGGTGCCGCCACCGGCAAAAGGGCTAACGATGGATGGCTGGAAAAATAGGCGTAGACAGCATGTTGAAACTGCTGGATAAAAGCCAGGATGGCCGCATCTGGCAAGGCGCGAAAGGCGCGCAGTTCTTCCAGCGCGGCGACCCAGCGCAATAGCAGGCCATAATTGGGGCGTGCTGGCAAACCCTTCGCCCCACCTGCTACCCAATCAGATGGCCAGTCGGCACGGCTGCTGTAGGCATGCAGGGATGCCGGCAAGCTGATCGCCTTCAAGCCCGGATGCATGGCATTGGGTAAAAACAGCGCACCGGAAAAGCTGGGGCCGCATAAAAATTTGGAGCCTGTCATCGCCACCATGTAGCCCTGGTCGAGATAAGCACGCAGGCTGGCATTTGACAAACGGAACTGACAGGCATCTACCATGACCTGCAATTGCGGATAACTGGCCCGCAACTGCATGACCGTACGTAATGACGGTGCCATCATGCCGGTTTTGCTGACATCCATCACAATCAGCAGGACGGCTTGCCCGTTTTGTATGGCTTGTTTGGTCAGTGTTTCGACTTCACTATCCACATCATGGCTGTCACGCGTTGTGCCATCGGCCAGGCGCAAGCTGATGCTGACGATATCGACCTCTTTCGCCTGTGCGATGTGGCTGCCAGCGCTGACCTGTTCGCCCAGGGCGGTACGTTCGCTGAAGTGCCGTGCCATCAGTGCCGATGGGACGGCACTGCCGGTTTCATTGGCGTCAGCCATGATGACGAGGGTAGGTGCACTGGAAAAATTGGCGCATAGCTGGGCCGCGATCAGGTGCAGGTCTGTGCCGGACGCGGCAAAGACAATATCTACGTCTTTGCGCTGTTCAAGCCCGCACAGTTGCTTCAAATCTTGCCGGACCTGGTTCAGTTCGCTGGCATAACCTGCGTAACTTGCGTACGTATCCTCCTCGCTGTGTTGCAGCCTGGCGTAGGTGCGTGCAGCAGCGGTATACGCATGGGCGGATATGCTGGATGCCGTGGCCGAGCTAAAGGCAAACATCTCGTCATGCGCATTCAAAGGCACGGCAGCGCAGCCATATTTATTGGTGCCGTCTGCTTGCAGAATAAGTCTGGCATCGCCACCGTCAATCAGCAACTGGCTAAGCGTGGGTAAATCTTGAAGTGTACTCATGGACATGAGTGATCTTGCTCCTTGCAACACACTATGACACGCTGTGGCGTGGCTCCGTCCCTGGCAGATGAATGGGCCACATTCAATGTCACTCCTGGTTAACTGGTGCTGCAGCCATGGCCTTGAGCAGCATGTTCCGGAATGCGGCAAACAGTTTTTTCATCGGTGCCTGCTTGTAGGGAAACATGTCTATCGGGTCCATGGCGTGCACGATCATGTCGCTGTCGACTTCAAATATCAGCAATTTGCCGTCGCGGGTTTCGCCGCAGTCTATGCCTACGTAATCCAGCCCCAGGCGTTGAGTGATTTCTGCAAAGGCGGTCAGGTGGCGCGGCGCAAAGTCGGTGTCGAAATTTTCCATGAAGCGTTTTTCTTCATCGCGTTTTTCCTGGCTCTCGGTCATGCCTGCGTTCAGGTAATGAATCATCCAGTGTTTGGAAATACCCATGTGTGAGATAAAGGGTTTGCCATCGATCAGGATGATGCGGTATTTGCGGAATTGTCCATCTTCGCTGCGGTAATCGACAAAGCGGGCGACATAAAATTCATCGCTGGGTACGGCTTGCAGATAATCGGGAATGGCATCGGGTGACACGACTTTTCTTAAACCATGCCCGGCGTGGGAACCCAAAGGCCGCACGATGATGGGAAAATCATCGCCCGGCAACAATTGACTGAGCGCGATCTCGCCACTACCGAGTTTTTCCAGCGTAGGCCGGTCTATGCGGATAGAGGTGGGCATTTCTATGCCTTCACCCGACTGTAACAATGCGCAGGCACCGTCACGCCCCAGGTGGGTGATGCGTTCTGGTGCATTGATGACGGGCCGTGGCCAGCCATCTACCAGCGCCTGCAAGTCCAGCAAGAGTTCATGCTTGTCATCGGCTTCACCTACGGCCACAAACAGGACATCGTGTTCGGGTAACTGTTCTATGGCGGGGATACCAGCGCCGACGTATAACAGGTCCAGCGCGATGTCTGAATCTTCCACCAAAAATTCCAGCGGGGTATTGGCCATCAGGTCACCATCGGTCATCAGGGCCAGCAATCTGATTTTTGTGTCATGTGCCGACGGGACAGAATACAGGGGTTGCAGCTTCAAGGCTTCCATCTGCGTGGCCAGGGCGGTGTCGCGGTGACCCAGCAATAACAGCGTAGTCGCCAGGTCCATCATGGCATTGGCATCGTTGGGATATTTTTCGGCATGGGCAATCAGTTCCATGCCTTGCGGTTTCATGTCGACACCGGCAAATGCCTTGCGCATCAGCGGTGCCAGGCCGATCAGCTTGCCTGGCAGTGGCGCGCTGTCATGGCTATCTGGCTTGGTGGGGTTGGCAGGGTTGCCTTGTAGATTACTCATGGTGGATATCATCCTGTTTGCTTGCTGCATGGGGGTCTGCACTGCTGAACTGGTCGCCAAAACGCAGGGTGGCGGTGAGCAGCGCATCGATGTCTTCAGTGCGTGTACGGTGGTTGACAATGGCGGCACGAATGGCCAGTTGCCGGTTGATGGTATTGGTAGACGGCGCAGAAATGCCGGATTCATGCAGGGCCACCACGATGTTGGCGTTGACCACATCGGGATGATCGCAACGATAGCGGAAGCAGACAATGTTTAACGCCACCGGGGCCAGCAGTTCAAGCTGGGGGTTGGCCAGTACAGCCTGCTTCATGTATTGCGCCACCTCGCAGGTGTGGGCGATCATGCGGCCCAAGTGGTCTGCACCATATACCTGCAGGGTGAACCAGGTTTTCAGGGCGCGAAAACCGCGTGACAGGTCGGGGCCAAAATCACAGGGCCAGGGCGAGCCGGCGGCCAGGCCTTTGGCTTCGCGCCGCAGGTAACTGGCGGGCGTGGCAAAGGTGTCGTAATGGGCCTTGCTGTCACGCACCAGGATAAACCCGGCGTCATACGGTACCTGCAACCATTTATGAAAATCAAAGGCAATGGAATCAGCACGCTGTATGCCTTGCAGGCGCGGTGCCAGCGCTGGTGACAGCATGGCCAGCGCACCAAAGGCACCGTCGATATGAAACCATAACTGCTCTTGCGTGGCGATGTTTGCCAGCGTAGCCAGGTCATCAATCGCGCCGACATCAACTGAACCGGCGGTGCCGGCAATAAAGAAAGGAGTCAAGCCCTTGGCGCGGTCCGCCTGTATGGCGGCCTGCAACAAGGCCGTGTCCATTTCAAACTGTGCATTCATGGGGATGACGCGCAAGGCATCGGTCCCCAAACCGGCCATGTCCATGGCTTGCGCAATGCAGGCATGGGCACCGGCAGACGTGTATGCCACCAGCCTGGGCGTACAGCCAGCCACGCCTTGCTGCCGTACCTGATTACCCAATGCCCGCGCCCTGGCCACCAGCACGGCAATAAAATTGGCCATCGATGTGCCGGTCACAAACAGGCCACTGGCCGTGTCAGGAAAATCAAACAGGGCACTGACCCAGCGGGTGACTTGTTTTTCGACTTCGATGGGCATGTGGTCGCGCCCACCCAGATTGGCATTCAGGCCCGCTGCCAGCATTTCTGCCAGCGTACCGACCGGGTTGCCGCCGCCGTGCACCCACCCCATGAAACCCGGATGGCTGTTACCTACCGAATACGGCAGGATATGCTCCATGAATTGCTGGTGCACTGCCGATAAATCACTGGGGCCAGTCGGCAGGGTTTGCCTGAACTGCGCCCGCACTTCATCCGGTATGGGTTGCCAGACCGGCCGCTCGCGCAGGTGTTCGGCATAGTCAAGAATGTCGTCGAGCATGCGATGCCCTTGCGCCCGCAATGCCTGCCAGTCGCTGGGGTCCAGTGATTCATTGTCCGATGCTGCCATGCCCATTCCCGATCGTCATATTCATATGCATTAATTATCTATGAGCTTAGGACGATTAAAGCGGCGAATACAGGCGTTTTTGCAGCTTTATTGATGTAGCTAACTAATTTGGATGAAATTTGAATGGATTACAGTAACCGAACGGCAATATTTTATGGCGAACGAGAGAGACGTCCATTGGGATGCATGCAGATTATGCGCTGGCAAACATCCCGGCAAAAACGCTGGCTTTGGCCTTTGCTTTGGGGCCGGACCAGTAATCACTCAATTGCATGATGACCTGCCCACCTTGCCGGATGCTGATTTCAAACGGGCGTTGCAGCATGACCTGGTGCACATAGCTGGCGAAGCCATCGGCAAAATCGTCATAGACATTGGTGGCGGCATACAAGGTGGGGAAACCGGTCTTTTGCAGGGATTGATAAATCTCGGGTATCAGTTCACCCGGCAATTGTTCGCCAGTGTAAAAGTGCAGGTGTTTGCGTTGCGGGAAATCTTCCCGCAACAAGGGGATGACGTCGCCACTCATGGCGATTTGCCATGACAGCGACAGGTAGCTGTATTCTTCGGTCGATTTGAAACGTTTGGAACCTATCCACCAGTCAGGCAGGTATTCGCTGTTGGCCGTGAGGACATGGCCAAATTCATGCAGCAATAAAAACTGGATGGCATTTTTTCGCGTATCGTTGTCCGGCGTTTCGATGACGACATCAATGCGGTACTGGTCTTGCGGCAGGAAGGGGGTGTATTCTTTCCAACTGGCCCAATCATTGGCAGCACGATGCAAAAACGCATCGGCATCCATCAGGCACACCATGCCCAGTTGCTGGCCATCTGGCGTCATGACCACATCGGTCAGGGCAGATGAACCCAGGCCACGCGCAAAATACACACCCAGCAAGGGGCGGGCCAAGAGGGTTAACAGGGATGGCGGCATTTCTGCCATGGCATCTTGCACATCCGCCAAAAAATCAGCGGCAAGCACGACTGCTTCAGGTGATGCTTGCTGGGAGGGGATATGCTGTTGGCCAGCCTGCTGGCCGGCATTCACAGAGGCGACATAGGCGAGTACCTCGGCAGGTGCCACACCCAGTCTTTCAAGAACCGGACGGCCCAGTTGGTCGCGCCAAAAACCCGGGTCAGACGTCAACATCACGCATCAACCCTCTTAGGCCTGGGCGTCGAGCAACAACCCTGTTTTGCCCCCCAGATCCTTGGCGATGGACAATGCCTGGGCAGAAGGAATCTGCTGGATCACGGTATTGGTTTCACGATCAACGATCTGTACCACCACTTTGCCAGAACCACTGTCCAGATTTAAATTCACACTATTGCTGGAATCGATAAAACGGTTGATTTTATCCACAGACTGCTTCAGCTCAGCATTGCTGATTGCCGTGTCTGGCGTTGCATCTTGTGCAGGCACCACGGTGCCAGTGCTTAAATCCTGCCCGGCAGGCGCGAGTTTTGGTGCGCTTTTAACATTTTGTCGAGGCTCAACAGCAGAGATGCTGGTGCCCCCGCCTGTTATCTGACTGATATTCATATCATTCCCCGACTGTAATGGTAAAAAATCAAAACGGATTACTGCGTTAACATCATTAACGGTAGTTGTACTTAAAAGTTTAATTTTTTATTTGAAAAAAACGGCCTGGTGGGGGTTTTGCGCTGACGAACGACTGAAGAAATAGACAAAAACCATCAAAAAGCCATCAGTTAACTAATCTGGCATCCTGACTATTTATTTCCAGTAAGCAACATCGAGGAAGCATGGGCCGTGACTAAGGCCCAAATACTTCCGCCACCGTCCGCACCATCAGGCGACTGTCGGCCGGGGTGGACAGGTTTTCCCATATCCAGTTATGGTGCTCGATGACTTTTTCGGCCTTCATGTGGGGGCGGTCGCCGGTGGTATGGGCGTCGGACAGGGCGATCACATCAAAACCATGCGATACGGCAGAGCGTATGGTGGTATCGATGCACAATTCAGTCGCCAGGCCACACACCATCAGAGTATGGGCACCAGTGATTTTCAGGTGGGTCAGCAGGCCGGTATCAGCAAAGGAATCGCAGGCGGTTTTATCGACGAACACATCGCCTGGTGTAAACGGCAGCTCGGGTATCACTTCCCAGCCGTCAGAGCCTATCATTGCGTCATCATTGGCATGACGGATATAAATGATTTGCCCGCCATGCTGGCGCGTGACTTCAATCGCATGCTGGATGCGGGCGACCACTCCCTCTTTATCATAGCGGGGCGTGGTGCCATTCACCCATGAGTTCTGCATATCGATAATGAGTAAGGTGTTCATTGTGCTGTTGCTTGCCTGTCCAAAGCCACATGATACCGCGTTAGCCCCAATATGGTGCAGTGCAAGGTCTGCCTTGCAGCACTTGCACATCATCTGACGGGCATACTATCAGGCTAGCACATCCTGTACCGCTTTACTGGCCAACAAGCTGATCAACTGATCTGCCACGGCCCTCACCCGCACAGAACGGCGTACATCATCATGCATGACCAGCCACAGCTTGCGCTGCAGGGGGCAAAGCGGGTCATCTATCCTTTGCAAGTCACTGCTACGGCTACCCATCCCTTTAGCCAGGTAATGCGGCAATACCGTCACCCCCATGCCGGCGGCCACCACCTGACGCAACACCAGTTGATCATTGCTGCGCAACAACACCCTGGATGGATCAGCATCGAGCATGTTTTCCAGCCACTGGTGATGGGGCGTGCCGGAAGTTTTTTCATAGGCGGCAAACTGCCAGTCGCTGCGCTTGCTTCCTTTCAAATAACTTTTGCTGGCATACAGGCCGTACTGGACGGTAGCCACTGCCTTGATGACCAGGCCCGCCGCTTGCGGACGTGACATGCGCAGGGCAATATCGGCTTCGCGCCGGCCCAGGCTGACTTCGTGTTTTTCGGCAAACAATTCCAGTTCCAGACCGGGCAAGGCGGCGTGCAGGTTTTTCAGGTTGGGGGCCAGCACAAATGATGTCAGGGTGGGGGCGGCAGAAATGCGCACCACGCCTTCCATTTGCCCAGCGCTCAGGGCTTTTCGCTCGAACGAAAACCAGCGCTCTTCCACTTCCCGCGCATGCGGCACTAGGTGTTGCCCTTCCACTGTCAATTGCCAGCCACGCACCAGCCTGTCAAACAGGCGCAAGCCCAATGCCGCTTCCAGTGCATCGATGCGGCGTGCCACGGTGGTGTGTTCCACCTGCAGGCGACGCGCGGCCCCGGTCAGCGTACCGCTATCGACCAGCGCCAGAAAAAACCGTAAATCGTCCCAATTCATCATGGTGCAATTATGCACAGTCCAGGCGAATTTTTCAGTAATTTTATTTAAGGCCTGCTTTGTCTAAGCTATGTGCAACAACGCCCCCTCAACTTAAACAGTACACAGAAAGAATAGAAATGAAAGCCATACAAATACTGACCCAAGGCAGCCCGGAAGTTTTACAACTCACCGACCTGCCCACGCCAATCCCAAAAGAAGGAGAAGTACTGGTGCGCGTCGACATTGCCGGCATCAACTATGCCGACGTGTATCAGCGCAACGGGCAAAACCCTGCGGTCCTGCCTGCCATCCCTGGTACCGAAGGGGCGGGTGTCGTGGCCGAGGGCAATGCCGATTTGCCCGCCGGCACCCGGGTGGCCTGGTTGTCGCAGCCCGGTTCGTATGCCGAATATCTGAGCATCCCGACCTGGAAGCTGGTACGCCTGCCAGATGACATCAGCAACCCGCAGGCAGCCGCCGTCATCATGCAGGGTGTCACCGTGCAATACCTGGCCGAAACCAGCTACCAGATCAAGGCCGGCGACCGTGCGCTGGTGCATGCCGGTGCGGGTGGCGTTGGCCTGCTGCTGATCCAGCTATTGAAACACAAGGGTGCCACCGTACTGACGACGGTATCGACCGCCGCCAAGGAAGAACTGGCCCGCCAGGCCGGTGCCGACCATGTCATCCGCTATACCGAAACGGATTTTGTCGTGGCGGTGAGAGAACTGACCCAGCAACAGGGGGTGAACGTGGTGTATGACTCGGTCGGCCTGAGCACCTACCAGGGCAGCATGGCGGTATTGCGCCCGCTGGGTTCGCTGGTGCTGTTTGGCCAATCCAGCGGCAATGTGCCGCCTATCGATCCCATGACGCTGTGCCGTAGCGGTTCCCTGTTCTTCACCCGCCCCACCCTGGCCCACCATGTGGCCGATGCTGCCAGCCTGGCCGCCCGCAGCCAGCGTGTGCTGGGCTGGCTGCGTGAAGGCATTTTGCGGCCGCGCATAGGTGGCAGCTATCCGCTGGCACAGGCGGCACAGGCCCATGCCGATCTCGAATCACGCAAGACCACCGGCAAATTGCTACTCACTGTGGACGCCCCCAACTGAGGCGCATTACCCCACTCACCAAGGATGACCATGAACACATTGTTACGCTCACTTGCTGGCCTGAGAAGCCTGAATAGCATAAGAAGCTTGCTACTGATCTGCATCGCCAGCATAAGCTGCATCAGCCTGCCCGCCTGCGCCCTGATGCAACAGGATAGTGACCAGAATGAACAGGCACAAAAGCGCCTGACCGGCACCTGGACGCTGATCGGTGCGCCAGAAATCCGTGCCGATGGCAGCCGGGGCGAAACCTTTGGGGCCAATCCCCAGGGTTTGCTGATTATTGACGACACGGGCCGCTATTCCCTGCAAATCTACAAGGCAGAAAGGACCAAATTTGCCAATGGCGACAAGCGCAAGGGGTCAGAGAATGAATTCCGTGCCGCCGCGCTCGACACCAGCGCACACTATGGTCGCTGTTTTATTGATGTGGAACGCAATGTCCTGATCTTCCGTATCGAACACGCGTCTTTCCCCAACTGGGATGGCAGCGAGCAAGCCAGGCAGTTTGAACTGAAGGCAGACGTACTTAGCTACCACGTACCAGCCAGTGCCAGCGGCAACGGTACGACGGCTATCTCCATCTGGAAAAAGATACGATAAAAAATACGGTACCGGGGGGCTTGCGCCATACTGCCCACCACCGCGTAACCAGCCTGACTTGTCATTGCCATAAAGACACATTATCTATCCCCCCATCGCCCTTTGTGGTAAAGCTGGCCGCGATGGGTGGCCAGAGGATTAATGTACTTGAAATGTACTTGACTTAATACCAACCCCATGCGATTGTCGATGCTCTAAAAAAATAAGTGCATGGGGAAACACAAGTATGGATAACTTTCAAAGTCATGGCTTTTCAGCAAGCCACCAACAGCCAACCGGGACATTGCAACTTGAATTCAGGGGCAGCGGCAGTGAATATTTCCGTATCTGGATCGTCAATTTATTGCTGACCATCCTTACCCTGGGCATTTATTCTGCCTGGGCCAAGGTGCGTCGCAACCGTTATCTGTATTCCAGCACGCATCTGGGTGGCAGCAGTTTTGAATACCACGGCAATGCCATGGCCATCCTCAAGGGTCGCGTGGTGGCCTTTGTCTTTTTCTTTTGCTACAACATGGCTTTCAAATACTCGCTTGCACTGGGGGGGGCCATGGTGGTGCTGATGGCAATGATCATGCCCTGGCTGGTCTGGAAAAGCCTGCAATTCAAGTTGTATAACTCCAGCTATCGTGGCATACGCTTTGGTTTCCGGGGGACTGCGCAACAGGCATATACCACGTTCTTGCTGTGGCCTTTCCTGACAGGCATCACCCTGTACTTGCTGGCACCGGTCTTTCATCAGCGCCTGAAGCAGTTCCAGCACAATGAAAGCCGTTTCGGCAGCACGCATTTTTCTTTTAATGCCGGTTCTGGCGCGTTTTATAAAGCCTATTTATTGGGCATAGGCATCATGATCGTTGGCATAGTCGTCATCATTGTCGGCTTTGGCGGTACGGTGGCACTGGGTTCACTCACGCATGGAACAAAAGGTGGCGCTGCTGCCGTCTTCTTAGCTTTAGCTTTGTACGCGTGGATGTTTGCCATCTACCCTATCTTTTTGACCCTGTTGCAAAACCTGATCTGGAACCATACCAAGCTGGGGGATCATCAGTTCAAGAATAACCTGACCTGGGGCCGTATGAGCTTCATCGCCATCACCAATGTACTGGCGATTGCCTTTACCTTGGGCCTGTTTATCCCGTTTGCGCAAATTCGTGCCTTGCGTTACCGTATTGAAAGCCTGGAGCTGGAAGTCAATGGCAGTCTGGATAATTTCATCGCTGAAACGCAGGAACAAGTCAGCGCAACCGGCGAGGGCATGGCCGATTTACTGGATTTTGATTTATCTCTATGAACACAGTTGCCGCCATCTATTTTGATGGCAAAACCTCGCGCCTGCACCGGGTGGAATTTTCGGTGCTGGGCGACACCGCTTATGTGCGCGAGATCACGAATGACCTGAACGAAGGTGTCACCCGCAGTTGCCCCTTGACGGAACTGCGGGTATCAGAACGTAGCCGTCATGCGCCGCGTAAAGTCACCTTCAGCGATGGTGCCTATGTCGAGATCACCGACCACGCCACCTTCAATGCCATGCTCGACAGCACCGGCTATCAGGATTCGACCGTGGTTCAAATCCAGCAAAGCTGGAGCGGTACCCTGGCAGCGCTGATAGGCACCATCATCGTGCTGACGCTGTGCTATGTGTATGTGTTGCCAAACGCGGCCCGTATGGTGGCGTTTGCCACGCCGGTATCAGTAGAACGCAAGCTGGGTAACGGCGTGCTGGAAATTCTGGACAAACAGATCTTCAAACCATCCGTATTGCCTGCTGCCAGACAGGCTGAACTGAGTGCACGCTTCCAGCGGCTGCGCCCACCTCGCGGCAACAGCCCCACCTATCACCTGGTGTTTCGCAAAAGTACCATAGGCCCGAACGCCTTTGCCCTGCCATCGGGCGACATTATCATCACCGATGAAATCATCAAGCTGATGAATGACGATGATGCCATCATGGGTGTGCTGGCGCACGAACTGGGACATCTGCATGAACGTCACCTGACCCGCCGCATCATCCAAAGTTCGGCAGTGGGTGCCGTGGCGACCCTGCTGTTTGGCGATGTGTCGGCGGTGGTGGCGAATATACCGACGCTGATGCTGGACCTGAAATATTCACGCGACGCCGAAACCGAAGCCGACGACTATGCCCTGCGAATGCTGGACGCCAACGGCATCGCCCGTGAACACCTGGCCGTCGCCTTTGAAAAACTCAATGCCCTGGCCCCTGGCCTGTCGCCCTACCTGTCCAGCCACCCCGCTGGCACCGAACGCGTCATGCGCATACGTGGGTATAACAGGGACAGCAACGTCAAGACTGAGCCCTGATTGTCGGTAAACTTTTACGGCAAACTCTTTACGGCAAACTCTTGAGCGCTGCAACATCGCCCGTCTTTGCTGGCTTTTGCGTCTGCAAACGCTGTTCCAGCAATTTCAGGCGTGCACGTATCTGCTCACCGACGGCTATTTGCGGGTTGGAATAGCCATCTGATTTGCCTCCCTCTTCTTCACGCTGTTTGATGATGGGCCGCGCTGCTGCATGGGCAGCTTCAAACGACAGGGTTTGCTTGCGCAACTGTTCGTCATACATGGCGCGACCAAAAAAAGTCAGGTCGGATTTGCTGCCGCAGCCGTATGAAGTATGGTCAGCATCCGATGCCGTCATCACCAGCGTATTGACATCCGACAGTGGGGCCACCCAGTTACCCGCATAACAGGCAGAAATCGAAATGACGCGGTACTTAACGCCTGCATCGTCCAGCCATTGCTTCAAATCTGCCGGGGTCACCGGCTTGATGGTCAGTGGCCACATGCCGGCAGATAGTTCGCCATCACTGGCACCATGCGAAGACAGGTGCATGAACAGAATGTCTTCATTCACATCCATGCGCCTGGCGATATGCGCAATGGCTCTTTGCAGGTTCAGTGGCGTGGCCCAGGGCAGCGTAGCCATGGTGCGGGGATTATTCGCCAGTTGCAGGCTGCGCCCCTGCGCATCAAAACGCTGCGCCATCACCTGCGACACCATGCTGGTTTCATTCAAAAAGACATTTTCTTCACCGTAAGGGGCGAAAGTCAGGCTGTACAGATCGATGGTGCCCGCTCTTTGTGGCTGTATGTCTGCCAGTTTCCGGGCAAACAAGGCGGCCTGTTGTTCAAATATTTCCTGCGTGATTTCCGGTGATTTGTCGGCTGCATCCTCACTGGTTTTGGATTGCTCGCGCGGGTACCAGAAGGTCATCGACCTGGTGCTTAATTCCAGCCCGCACACCACCAGCATCACCATGATGACAGACACCATGATCGTCTTGCGGCGATCACTTGCCCGCCACAAGAATAGCAGTTGTATCAACAAGACCACGCAAACGGGCGCCAGATACACCAGCCATTGCATGCGCCAGCTCAAAGCAGAATAGTCATACCGTCCCACCCGGATCAGCAACGCGGCAACAGAACACACTGCCACATTCAACACCAGCGTCTGCGCCAGTGCCAGGGTGAATAAATGACTGGCATCCGGGGCCATGGAAGAGGATGCCTGGCGCAAATGCGTTTCCAAACGGACTGGCCGCAGGCGATAACAGACCCAGGCAAGCGCAGCAAAATAAAACCAGCCAGATGCAAATACCTGCCAGTAAAACTGCGCAGGGCCAATAATCGTCACGCGCTGTACCGCAATGTGCGTCAGCAGATACAAAATCATCAAACCGGCAATCAGCCCCGGCGAGGCGGGCATGCCATCCCAGCGCGGTGCACGGCACACGCTGACACGCAAGGCTTCTGTCAACAGACGCTGCATGGATGATGCATTTACTCCCTGCTCTTCTGCGTCATGACCCGGCTGATCGTCTTGATTGTTCAACTGGTCATCATTACTGGCACTGATGGGTAAAAATTCTGACATTCACTGTCCTGTTGGATAAAGCAGATTGAAGAATGAATTACTAAAGCAAAGTGCTTGGGAATCTCTGATTAAGCGTAGCGAGCGGCGCTAGTTTGGGTTAAGAAGCGCAGTCGTACGACTGTACGGCGAGCATCGCAGGCCCAAAATAGCGTCGCGCAGTAGCTTAATCAGAGCTTCCCTATACAAATACCGGCTCAACTTCCAGTATCACACCAAACTTCGCCAGCACGTCTGCCTGCACCGCACTGGCCAGCGCCCGCACATCGGCACCGGTGGCACCGCCACGGTTGACCAGCACCAGTGCCTGTTTTTCATACACGCCAGCGCGGCCCAGTTGCTTGCCCTTCCAGCCACACTGATCAATCAGCCAGCCGGCGGCCAGCTTGTAGTCGCCAGTACTTTGCAAATAGCTGACCAGTGTGGGGTACACCTCCAGCAGGCTGTCGCGTTTTGCACCAGATACCACCGGGTTTTTGAAGAAGCTGCCGGCATTGCCTATCTGTGCCGGGTCTGGCAATTTGGCGCGGCGTATCGCGATGATGGCGTTGCTAACATCAACGGGGGCAGCATCGCCGATATCGTGCTGGCTTAAATAATGCGCTACATCTGCATACGCCAGCCTGGCTTGCCATGGTTTGGGCAAGGCGAAACGCACCGCCAGGATCACCATGCGGTCTTTGTAGTCGTGTTTAAAAATACTGTCGCGATAAGCAAACCGGCAAGCTGCCTTGTCCAGTTGTACCGTCTCGCCGGTCACAAAATCAAAGGCTGTCAGGCTGTCAAACACATCCTGCATTTCCAGCCCATAGGCACCGATATTCTGTATCGGCGCTGCGCCGACAGTGCCAGGGATGAGTGACAGGTTTTCCAGCCCGGCTAGGCCTTGTTGCAAGGTCCACAAGACAAATTCATGCCAGTTTTCACCGGCAGCGGCCTCCACCAGCACCCGCTGCGCATTGTCATCAACAATCTGCCGGCCTTTCAGGCACATTTGCAGGACCAGGGCATCCACCTGGTCTGACAGCACCAGGTTACTGCCGCCACCCAGTATCAGGCGTGGCATGGCTTGCAATGTGGGGTCATCAAACACGGCCCGCAATTGCGCCGGGCTCTGCACCTGCAAAAACTGGCGGGCACGGGCGGCAATACCAAAAGTATTCAGGTTTTGCAGAGGATAATCTGCCTGAAGTGTAGATAAATTCGTCATATACCCGAAATTATAGCCTTAGCGCTCTTTAGCCTGCTTGCATTTGCTAAAATGCAGTTACTTATAGGTTATAGGACGGACTCGAAATTGCCCCAAAGCGTTGTAATACCTTGCCGGGGCAGTTTTGGTCAGGTCCCCAATTAATATTTTTAGCAAGGAAGTAAACCATGCCCTCATTTGATACCGTATCCGAAGCCAACATGGTGGATGTCAAGAATGCCATTGACCAGACCAACAAAGTGGTCACCAATCGCTTTGACCTCAAAGGCAGCAGCGCCAAGGTAGAGCAAAAAGACCGTGAACTGACCATTTATGGCGATTCCGAATTCCATCTCGACCAGGTTCGTACCGAATTGACCATGACACTGGCCAAACGCAATGTCGACGTGCGTTTCCTCGACCTGGGCAAGATCGAAAAAATTGGTGGCGACAAGGTCAAGCAGGGCATCAAGGTAAAAAACGGCATAGAAACCGAAGATGCCAAGAAAATTGTCAAAGCCATCAAGGACAGCAAGCTTAAAGTACAGGCCAGCATACAGGGCGATTCAGTACGTGTCACCGGCGCCAAGCGCGACGATCTGCAAGGTGCCATGGCCATGCTGCGCAAAGAAATCAAGGATTTACCGCTGGAATTCAACAACTTCAGGGATTAAGCCATCATGCGCCGAACACATGTACCAAGCTTACCAGGCCGCAAGGCCCTGCTGGCAATAGCAACAGCCGCAGCGCTGACCATGCTGACCATGGCAGGCAACAGCATGGCCACCGATATCGGCGTGGTTGGCCTGTTTCCCGGCAAAGCCATCCTGGTGGTAGACGGCGCAGCCCCCAAAACCTATTCTGTCGGTGCCACCATCAATGGTGACAGCAAGCTGGTCGAAGCCGACCGCGAATCTGCCACCGTTATCATCAATGGCAAACGCCGGGTACTGATCATCGGCCAGGCCGTACACCATGCCGCCGCCAGTTCCGGCAATTCCGTGGTCCTGAAAGCGGGTGACCGTGGCCATTTCATGGCCCCTGCCGTCATCAACGGCGTCAGCGTCAGCATGCTGGTCGACACTGGTGCCAGCCTGATCGCCCTGCCCGCCAGCGAAGCCGTCAGAATGGGCCTGAAATACAAAGAAGGCCGCCTTGGCCGCGCCAACACCGCCGGCGGCGTGGTGGACACCTACCTGGTCAAGATCGACACCATCAAGGTCGGCGATGTTGAATTACACCAGGTCGAAGCCTCTGTCATCGAAAATGGCCTGACCATGCCCCTGCTTGGCATGTCCTTCCTCAACCGCATGGAAATGCGACGTGAAGGAGATCAGATGACGTTGACGAAGCGGTTTTAAGTCAACACGTACATTGCTCAAGCGTCGTCAGGCAATTGAATGACGGACAGTACCTTGACTTTAGACGACGCGTCATGAACGGCGTGCTCGCTGTTCATATAATTCCAATAGTCCTCGTAGACAATTTCTATGTCACGAATCGATTCGCAATCATGGAAAATCGCATTTTCAGACGTATCGATCATTTCGTCGCGCGGCACCGTAAATGTGTATGGTTCGACGGTCAAGTCGACAGAGAACGCCCGTACATTGAATTTCATGTCTACCCTTCGTCGTTCATGTTCAATATCGCATAGCTGTCATCAGGTCAAATTTGAAGCGGTGCATTTTTATGGTGACAAGCTGATCGCCGCCGATGAGATTTCTTGTTGATATCCTCAGGTCGGAAATTAAAGTGCGCTTTTGCTGTCGTCGATAAATTCTTTCCTGGTGATCACTTCCAATTTTGCTTCGTTGGTCAGTGGGGCTTTTAAGGTTTCTGCATGCGCATCCCCCATGGAAATCATTTCGTAATCTCCCCAACCCTGCTTCTTCTGGTTGAGAATAACGGTCAACATGGCCAGATCCCGCATGGCTATGGTTTCCCCCATTTCACCTTCGTACCCTATTGACTTGGTAGCGGCTTTTCGCTCTTTCAGGCCGCCAATTTCATCCTTATACTCATCCCTGAATAACAGCCTTAGTTGAGGAATGAGCTTCTCCCTCATTTTAGTAATTTCACTTTCTATATTTTCTATTGCCTTAGCATCACCGTCCGGTGCAGCATACAATGCTCGCACTTGTAACATGGCAGTCCACCACTGATCCAATGCTGCTTTTGTTTCTTTTACATACTTGACTGCCTCTGGTTTTGTTATCGCATTAGCCTCAACATATTTATCTGCTTCTTCGTCAAACTGTGCTTTAACTCTTAACATCGTGTTGATTGAACTGTAAGCCACGCCTGCATTTTCTTCTTGTATGACTTTAACGCCTTGCTCATTCTTGTAATAGGGTCTTTTGAACCCGTCCTTACCTTTGACACTGGCATTGGTGTATTTTCCTATCCATACTGAAGGCGCTTCCGTTACATGGCCTGGTTGTTCTGAGGGTTTCATTTTTTCAGCTGGATGAAACACCACACCAAACAGGGTCTTGGCAACCACCGATTCCATTGCTGTTTTATGAAAACCGGTAACGCCATCAGGTTTCTGCTCGGGGCTCTTTGACTTGATAGGAATGACGCCATTGCTCTCATGCAAAATGCTGCCCTTACGATTACTCTCTATCATGATGGGCATAATTTTAGTCGCATGGTTTTCCGCCAGGACAAAAGGTGTTCCCGGATTAAATGGAAGCCGGTACCATAAGCCCAGCGACCGAAACAATCCACAATTAACCGGCTGCCCAGATACATGGTCCTGGAATTCATCTACGTCCGCGTACTGCCTTTTCCATACATCCGATGACCATTCTTTCGCCTTGGGCTTGTTTGAAGGAGTGAAAGTGTGTTGTCTGTTCATGCCCATGTTGTGAATTCTGCCCGTTTCTTCCTGGTAAGAATAAGGCTGATCCTCAATCGTCATCTTTCTTTGCACGCTGCCTTTACCAACTGAAGCGACATTATTTGTTTGCATGAAGTTGGGAGGGGTATTTTCTGTAGCAGGCATTGCCGCCATCTGCAGTGCCCGTGCCCCCATGACATCTGCCTCCGCTTCCAGCCCGGTATCATCATTGACCGGTATTGCGCCCTTCATTTGCATGGTGGGGCGCACGCGTCCCTGCGCCTGCTGCACGACGTGCCAGGCCTCATGCGGCAGGTGTTTTTCCTGCCCTGGTGCAACACGGATATCGTTGCCTTGCGCATACGCATGGGCATTCAATTGCGCTGGTTGTGCAGAGTTATAGTGCACCCGCACATGATCCATGCGCATGCCAGACAAGGATTCAATACCAACCTTGAGCTGGCTGGGCATACCTGTCTTATTTGCGGCGGATGCTGGCGCTGTTTGTTGTACTTGTCGCTGCGTGGCGGTGGATTTGGCTTGTAGCAAATCGCTGCGTGCCTTGAGTTGCCTGGCTTGCGGGCTATTGTTCGCCCGTTCTTGCATTTGCCTGTGCCTCAAAGCTTGCTGGCGGGTATCGACAACCGTGGATACCCGCTGGCGCGTTGGCTCTGCTTGACTTTGCTGTTGGCTCGCTTGCTGTAAAGGTGTGTTGATACGCATCGCTTGCCTCAGAGAGTCATAACAAATAGTTGAATTTACTAACTATTTTATAACTTTTTCAGCTTGAATAAATAACTTTATTCAGTAGGCTCACAGCATTGGAAGCCCAATATACAACAGCCACGAATAAGCATCAGTCATGCATAAAAAAAGACGAGACTTACTTGGCCGGAGATGCCTTGGCACCTGGATTGAATTTATACTTGTCCGAGCAATACATAATGATGTTTTTCGGGTTACTCAGGCAGAGATAAAATTGCCTGGTCTTCCCTTGTGAACCCTCACAAGACTTCACGTCAATGGCGTCGCGGATGGTGTTAAGCTTTTTGCTGGTATCGTCCAGTTCTTTCCTGGTAAGGTAGCCGTCATTAAAATTGACTTCGCCCTGGAGTATGGTCTGATCCAGAAAACGCCAGGTGTCTTTGACAGCTTTGGAGCAACTCAATGCTTTTGCATTGTCTTCGCCCTGTCCAAACAGCGCTTTCGCCATTCCTGATGCCATGCCAGCAACCTCTTTCGAAATTGTTTTTTCTTTTCCCCGTGGCTTGACATACACCTCATCACTGACTTTTTGAAATACATAAACTATACCCCCGACACTGGCTTTCATGGTCTTTTTATCGAGCTGATTTATATCCAGAACACCAAAATCAAATTCCAGTAAATGACCGTCTGTAATGTAATAAACCGATGGGCTCATCATGTGAATTTTACCGTTCTTTGAATACGTCACTTGCGACATGTGATGGCCGCTATATTCCC
Source organism: Undibacterium sp. Di26W (assembly GCF_049340265.1). Lineage (NCBI taxonomy): Bacteria > Pseudomonadati > Pseudomonadota > Betaproteobacteria > Burkholderiales > Oxalobacteraceae > Undibacterium > Undibacterium sp. Di26W. Next base: position 9,331 of record NZ_JBMPOR010000034.1, on the reverse strand, counting down.
ACCTGTCATCGTCGTCATAGGCGGTGCCGTTATACGAGACTATCCTCCAGCTACCTTTCAGGGCAGTTTCGGTTACGTCGAGAGCGAATGCCTGGTTTGCCAATAGCACCAGCATGGCAATTACTATTTTCAACATGATTATGTTCCTTGATTTTGAGGGAATACCCTGATTGATCGCATCATCAAGATACAGACCGGAAAATCATGCGTCCATACCGGATATGACCAGCAAGCGCTTCTTCACTTATCAGTTTTGTCAAGATACGTCAAACGCTGTAAGCAATCCCAAGGTCAGCGCTATCCAGACGAAATTAAACAGCCCATGAAAAATCACGGCGCTGATCAGTCCGTTGCGCAGGCGCAGATAGCTGGCAGCCATGCCTATCATCAATTGCGACGACACCGCAAAAACAACCAGCAAGCCAGCCAGCCCTGCCACACTGTAATTATTGACGTGCATCAGCGCGAATGCAGCTGTATAGGACCAGAACACCAAAGGAAAGCGACGCAGATAAGTACGACCGCGTGTGAAACGAAGCCCGTTTTTTCCTTTGGAGATGGCCCATTTCATATAAAACAAATCAATCAGCGCAATCACGCCCGACAATACGGCCAGCACCATCGCCAACGTATATGCCATCAACAGCAGGGCAATCACTGACGGGCCAACGAACAGGCAATATGTTGCACTGCGCAAGCCTGCACGAAACGTCAGTTCCTCCAATATAGGGGCAGCCACAACCGCGACAAGAAATAACTGCAGGCCCGACATATCCAGTTTTGATTCTATGCCCGCCCAATGTTCAAGCATGAGATCGACAGGGATAGAAATAAACAAGGCCACCAGCAAGGCCAGCACCAGCAAAAACAGCATGCGGCCACCGCCATTGGCGACCGTTGTCGCATCAGGCCTGCGCCGGTGAGGCTGCGCCAGAAACCGCCTGAAATCACTGCTTTCGCGTTGCCAATAATCAGGTATTTTCATCGGGTTGACGGTGTGGGATGTGGGGCAAAAACCAGTCCAGCCTGACAAAACTTGCTTTGTCCCGGGCTGGCAGATGCTGCGCGCAGAAAGCGGGGTCAACAATACCATGCAACTAAGCAAAGGATCAATGTTGTAACTTGCTTGTTTAAACTACCTTTTTGCAATTTACCCTGCCCATGGGCAGGCCAGACATCGCCCATTGCACTAACACACAATATAAGCTTATAGCCTGCACGGAATCAATCTGCATTTTGACAAACCCTCGTACGACGAAACAGGCCTGAAAGATACGCGGCAAAAACGAAGGGGGTTGCATACACGATCAAATAATTGAAGGTGTCTGGCCAGGATCTGGCACTAAGATATCCCTGCACGTTCCAACTGTATTTCAATTGATAAGCGATCCCGGGCAGAACTACCAGAATACTCCAAGCAAACGGGGCGTCACAGCATATCATCCCTAACAGAGTCCCATAGATTGCTGGCGCAATTGCATTCCCTGCCATAAATGGATCATTGCCAATCGTCCCCCCTGAACCAGGGCCGGAATACACACCGAAGCCTGTCAATATCACCAGTGGCAGCAACAGCAATAGTTTTAAAAACCAGTGCAGTGCCAGTGGCTGATTTCCTTTCCACCAAGACTTGAATCCATGCAGGTCGCCATATCCATGATACCCACGCCACGTCAATAACTGTACGGCGATAAGTCGGATGATCAGGCTCAGACATAAGAAAAAAAGACATGCCAATAAAAACAGGAACGTCATCCCGTCGTCTGCCACGCCGCCGTTTAATTCCATCTGCAACATTGCTTGCAATGTCATGATGGCGTTAATAAAGATGCTCATTAAAGCGAGCCAGCAAAAGCCAGTCAGCCAGCGTCCCAATGGCAAGAGCAACGGCATGAAAAAACACATCAGTATGGGAGCAAATAATTCAAGCATGCGTAGACATTCAGAAAGCGATCGTGAATTGAAAAAAATATGAAATGAAAACTGAACCTGCGATACCAAAGTCGATGTCTATGACTTGTTCTTCCTGGAAATAAACAGATGACGCTATGGACCATCTGTCATTCCCTTCTTCGAAGAGAACGCAGAATGACACACCGCTGTGAAGGGAAAATGAAGGTAGTGTGAAGAAAGTATGCGATTTGTAATGCAGGTAGAGTTGGCGACGACCGGGTAGATAGTTATAAAGTACCAGCCCACGTAGGTGCGAATAGCCTGCGTATTCGCATGCATGATTGTAAGAAGACCAGTAGTATTTTTAATCGAGGCGTACTGCGTGCGATTACGTTACACTAATCGCACCTACACGGGCTAAAATCCACATTGACGCCGGAAAAGTCGTTATCTTCCTACCCCCAAGCACTGCGTGCCCAAGCAACGTCTGACCTATCAGCACGATATAACGGCACTGCACTCAGAATCAATGCCAGTTTTACTCTGACAAGTGACAAAATTCCAGACGCTGTCGACGATGTAAATCACTATTGGAAACCCATGACCACCCAAGACCTCAACAAGAGTCATCCACTCGCTTTCTTTGTTCTGGTATTCGCATTGAGCACGCCTTTTTGGATCATCAGCGTCAATTCAGTTCATAGCTTCCTGCCTGACGACATTCCAGTAACAGATATTGGTGCCACACTAAGCCCATTCATTGCTGCCTGCGCGCTAATCTACATGGAGAACGGAACGGCAGGCTTGAAACGGTTTCTTGCTCGCATCCTTGACTACGACAGAATTAAGAACAAGAGATGGTTAGTCATCGCGATATTCCTCCTGCCATGTCTATATGCCGTGACGTATGCGGCAATGAGGATCGCTGCGCTTCCTGTTCCCCACTATCTAACTATTTCAACGTCGTTACTTGGTGCCCTTGCAATGTTCACCGTTGCGGCAACAGTAGAAGAGATTGGCTACTCAGCCTACGCCACCGATGCACTGCAAAGTAAGCATTCGGCCTTAGAGACGTCTCTCATTATTGGCGTACCTTGGGCGCTGTGGCATCTTCCATCAATGATTAAAATGAGTCAAACCTCACAACTTATCGCCTGGGGGCTTGTGGCAACCCTTGCCTTCCGGGTCATAACCGTGTGGATTTATAACAACTCAAATTTCTCGCTTTTTGCTGTCGTCATAGCACACGCAGTGGGTACAACGACCCGTACGGCATTTCCGGGAGGCCGTCACGGCTACGAGCTCGGGGAAGGCTCAATCAGCTACTTCATCATCATCCTCACAGCGATCATTGTCACAACGCTTTGGGGTTGGCGCAGCTTGAGTAATTTTCGCGGTTCCCGTTCGCTGGACGCGGATAACTAAGCCCTGGGGTCAAACAGCGTGTCCACATAAGCAGTCATACGCCGGTGGCTCGCGGAGCGTGAGCAATATTTCTCTGCACTGAATCAGCTTAGTTTTTGACAAAACCGCGTGCGACGAAGACGGCCTGAAAGGTAGGCAAGCAAAAGAAAGGTCATCGCATAGGCGATCAAATAATTGAAGGTAAACCAATTTTGGTATGTACTAGCGTCCCGGCAATGAAACAACCAATTGAGGCAGCTTTAACTTGGGTTTTCATTTCTGAGCCACTGTGGGGATAACAAGCACCCTGGCCCAAATATGTATATGGCGCATCTCCGCCGCCGATGACTCGATCAAGTCATCAATCACTACAGCATTCCCACCCATGGCGCATGCCTTCGCGCGTAATTCTTTATAGCCTTCATCATTGGCACGCACGACGCCACCAAAAAAAATGTTTCCTTTGATATGTGTCTCGATTTTTCCTACGACTTCAAAACTGACAGGTAATGCCGGTTTTTCCAGCACATCAACCATGCAATCAGTTATTTGACGTCCTGTCTTCAGAGTAGTCTAGCCCATTGCACTAACGCATACTATAAGCTTATAGCCTGCACGGAATCAATCTGCATTTTGACAAACCCTCGTACGACGAAACAGGCCTGAAAGATATGCGGCAAAAACGAAGGGGGTTGCATACACGATCAAATAATTGAAGGTGTCTGGCCAGGATCTGGCATTAAGATATCCCTGCACGTTCCAACTGTAATTCAATTGATAAGCGATCCCGGGCAGAACTACCAGAATACTCCAAGAAAACGGGGCGTCACAGCATATCATCCCTAACAGAGTCCCATAGATTGCTGGCGCAATTGCATTCCCTGCCATAAATGGATCATTGCCAGTCGTTTCCCCTGAACCAGGGCCGGAATACACACTGAAGCCTGTCAATATCACCAGCGGTAGCAACAGCAGTAGTTTTAAAAACCAGTGCAGTGCCAGTGGCTGATTTCCTTTCCACCAAGACTTGAATCCATGCAAGTCGCCATATCCATGATACCCACACCAGGTCAGTAACTGTGCTGCGATCAGCCGGATTATCAGGCCAAGGCATAGAAAAAATAGATTTACAATTAAAAGGAACATCATCAGGTCGTCAGTCACGCCACCGCTTGATTCCACCTGCGACATGGTTTGCAATGTCACGATGGCGTTAGTAAAGACGGTCATTAAAACTAACCAGCTAAAAACAGTAAGCCATCGCCCCAATGGCAAGAGCAATGGCATGAGAAAACACATCAGTATGGGGGCAAATAATTCAAACATGCATAAACATTCAAAAAGACAATCGTGAACTGAGAAAAATATGGGACAAGAACTGAACCTGCGATACCGGGGTACCGAAGTTCATATCTATGACTTGTTCTTCCTGGAAATAAGCAGATCCATCATGTCATTCCCTTCTTCGAAGAGAACGCAGAATGACACACCGCTGTGAAGGGAAAATGAAGGTAGTGTGAAGAAAGTATGCGATTTGTAGCGCAGGTAGTGCTGGCGACGACTGGGTAGGTAGTTATAAAGTACCAGTTTTATCTCGTAGCCGGGGAGCGAGTCGCACGTAAGGCAATTACAGCCAGCTACGTCCTTGAAGAATAAAGTCGCACCCGCTTCCGGCGATAGCTGGTCAGTGCATGCACAGATTGCCAGATATGGTTTTGAGACAGTTGCTGGTATTTTGACGCTCAGACTACATGCGATTACCTGACACTAATCGCGCCTACCTAGGCTGGCTCTAACTGACAGCCCACGTAGGTGCGAATAGCCTGCGTATTCGCACGCATGATTGTAAGAAGACCAGTAGTATTTTTAATCGAGGCGTACTGCGTGCGATTACGTTACACTAATCGCACCTACACGGGCTATGCGGGCTACAGTAATCGCAATTCATTGTTTATCAATTATCGCTTATCCAAGATGACGCCCATATTTCTTAAACTGAGAACTAAGGCTTCAATGTCATTTTTCTCATCGTCATAGAAAATAGTTCTAAAACCAACCATGGTGGCCGCAATTAGATTATCTCGGTTATTGTCTATGAAGATGCATTCTTCAGAAACGGCGCTGGCACGATCTAATGCATGCAAAAAGATGCCTGTGCCTTGCTTGCTCATGCCAATTTCTGCAGAGACCACGATAGGGGAAAATAATTTATCTAATTTCTGCGTGATTTTCAGATGGTCGAATCTATCTTTCTTGTTGTCGGTGATTATGCCTATAGCGTAGTTGGATTTAAGTTGTTGCGCCAATGAAAACATAGGGCCATTTATCGGCGTGCTTTCAAAAGCTTCTTTTAGCAAGCTAATATTTATCTCACATCCCAATTCTTCGCAAACATTGCCCCAAATGCGAGAGTAAGTAGTTTTTCCCAATATAAGATCGTTGTTGTATCGACTGAGCGCGTTTTTCACGCGTGAAAATTCAAGACCTGTCGCTTTGCTTAAATATCTGTTAGTCGTCAGCGAACCAGTTTTGTCGGTCGTGAGTACACCATCGTAATCGAAAAATATTAGCTTGATCAAACTATCCTCCATCGTGTCTTGGAGCCAATCGGGCATGCTGTCAACGGGCCGAAATGGCGTTAGAGAGCAGTTCCAATTTCAATCGCCACAAGCACATTAAACAGTTAGCTGAGCCGAAACAAGTTCATCCCATCTTGCCCAGTTAATATCCCAGTATATCTGTGCCGAAACGCCGTCATATGCGCCGAAAGAAAATCCGTCATTCATTTCTATCAGTGCCGTCTGCCCTTTCGATGTAATTCCAAAATCAATCACAAAACCTGCTGGTGCCAGACGATGATCACGCAAAGTATTCACTGCGCTTTCTATTTCGTGCAGGCCTGGGCGCAAAGCCGGGTCACCGCCATGATCGCAGAATTTGATATCTTGAATTTCTCCGCGTAGCACATATACACGCCATTCACTCAAAAATTGTATGGGCTCAGACACCCAGACCTGCATATTCTTTGAAACAGCACTCAGGCGATAATCTTCTGGATTTTTGGCTATAAAACCGGTAAAACGTTTCCATCCTGATGCCGGCTTGATAAAAACCGGTGCGCCATCTGCGCCCAAGCGATCCAGCACACGACGCAGACTTTTTTCTTTCCATACCTTGCGATACAGCCAAGGGGCCAGGACTTCCGGGTAAGGTGTATGTTCCGGTAAAGCAGCACCGAGCAATCTCAAGGCATGCTGAACAAAAGGAACTGTCCCCATCACCAGAAAATCGCGGGAAACCTGCACCTTGCCCCGTTCCATCATCTTTTCAGATGCGGTCTCGACAGGAATACCCATGCTAAGCGCATGGTCGGCCATCATTCTTTGCTCTAGATCGAGCTTTCCTGGCATTACTGCCGATACGATCAGCTTGGTGGGGAGTTTTTCCACTTGTCTGGGGTTGAGCCTTGTCCATCACAACAGCACAAATATACCTCAAAGCTTACTTGCACTGTCATGACCGGAACAAACTACCGCATAACGAAATTAAATAATTTCAATACGCTTCCTTCAAGCGCTTTTGCTTGACCGCATCGGCCAAACCTTCGAGTACCTGGATGCTGGAATCCCAGTCTATGCAGCCGTCGGTGACGGATTGCCCGTAGACCAGTTCTTTGCCTTGCACCAGGTCCTGGCGACCGGCGACCAGGTGGGATTCGATCATGACGCCGACGATGCGGGTATCGCCTTCGGCGATTTGTTTGGCGATGTCAGCGCAGACGGGGATCTGGTTGGCCGGGTTCTTGGAGCTGTTGGCGTGCGATGCATCGATCATCAGGCGTGATGCCAGGCCGCTGTTGGCGATGTCTTTGCAGGCAGCATCGACACTAGCAGCGTCATAGTTGGGCGTTTTGCCGCCGCGCAGGATGATGTGGCAGTCTTCATTGCCATTGGTGGATACGATGGCAGAATGGCCGCCCTTGGTGACGGATAAAAAATGATGCGGCTGTGACGATGCCTTGATGGCGTCAACGGCGATTTTGACATTGCCATCGGTACCGTTTTTGAAACCGACCGGGCAAGACAGGCCGGATGCCAGTTCCCTGTGCACCTGTGATTCGGTGGTGCGGGCACCGATCGCGCCCCAACTGATCAGGTCGGCGATGTATTGCGGACTGATGACATCGAGGTATTCGGTACCGGCAGGCAGGCCAAGTTCATTGATGTTGAGCAGCAGTTCACGAGCGATGCGCAGGCCATCGTTGATGCGGAAGCTGTTGTCGAGGTAGGGGTCATTGATCAGACCTTTCCAGCCGACGGTGGTGCGTGGTTTTTCAAAATACACGCGCATGATGATTTCCAGCTCACCAGAAAAACGGCCACGCTCTGCGGCCAGTCGGTGCGCGTATTCCATCGCTGCCTTGGTGTCGTGGATGGAGCATGGGCCGATGACGACCATCAGTCTGTCATCCTGGCCATGCAAAATGCGATGCAAGGCAGTGCGGGCATTGGCTGCGGTTTCCGAAGCTTTTTCGGAACAGGCAAATTCACGGATCAAATGCGATGGTGGAACCAGTTCCTTCATCTCGCGTATGCGTAAATCGTCGGTGCGCTGCATGTTAACTCCTGTCAGATACTAAAATTTAAAATAAGAAAATTAAAATAAGAAAATTTGAAAACTGCTTAAAACCTGAAATCTCACCACAGAGGCACAGAGACACAGAGGGGCCACAGAGTAAAGTCAAGAAACCCTGGAGGGGGCTCCGTGTTCATTCCACTTATTCGCCCTTCTCTTGCCTGTCTCTGTGTCTCCGTGTCTCTGTGTTGAGAGGTCTTGCTTTTATGCGTTACGTTTATTCCGTAAAAAATTCAGGCAAAAAAAAACCGCCAGATCGGGCGGTTTTTTTAGAATTTTGGTTTAGCGCTTTTTCTTCGAGTGCTTACCGTCTTCCCACCGCCGTTGGCTTGGAATAGCTAAAGTAAAAGAAGAAAAAGAAAACAATATGTTTCATATCAATTATTGATTAAATATTTGTTTTTGCCATGTCGTGCCCTTTGGTAAGGGCTATCCAAATCAATAGTGCATCAAAATCAGGCAATTTGCAAGGACGTTGCCGTTATTTGCTTATGTTATCTGCTTATTTTTTCCACAAAGGTGGGGGTTCTGGTGGGATATCACCCCCTTGGGTGGGGTAGGCACCGGGTACCGGGGCTTTTCGCTCGATGGCGGCAACTTGTGGCGTATTGCGGTTCATCCAGTTGCGCAATTCATTCAGGTTGGCGGCAATATCGGCGCGGTTGGGGCTGAGGCGATTGGCTCTTTCCAGCAGGTTCAGGGCTTTTTCGGTATCGCCCTGGGCGGCCAGCGCCACCGCCTGGTTGTTGAGGGCAGAGGCGTCAAACGGATTGACCTTGGCTGCTTCGGCAAATTTCTTGCTGGCGGCACTGGTATTACCTTCTGCCATCAGGTTGCGGCCTTCTGCATTCGGGTCTTGTGCCACTGCAGTCGCTGACCAGGCCAGCATGGATGCCATGATTAGCCGCGAGGAAAATAAGGAGGTGATGACTTTCACGATTTAATTTCCGGAATAGTAAGGTTTAGGAGTAACCGGTGGGAAGGCAATCGGGGACTTTCTGGTCTCGAAGCTATAGCGCAGGTACACCGCTGCTGCTGCGTCATTGAAATCCCCCGAGTTATCTGCCGTCAAACGCCCCCCCAGGAACAGGTGCGGGGTTAGTTGGTATTCTGCCGCACCATTGATCTTGAAGGCGAACGCTGAACGGGTTTGCCCCGGATACGTCGTCTGGATGTTGATGGTGGGGTTGGCCGCCGCAAATTGTTCCAGCTCGGCCTGGTCTGCCGCTGAATTCGGGTAGTACGGGGCTGCGAGTTCTCTGAAGTGTTGCGGGCCCAGTGTGGTACCCAGTTGATACGCAAACTTGCCTTTGCGTCCTGCTATTTCAAATGGGATGCCTACGGAGACGTAGGATTTGGGGCTGAAGTAGCCGCCATGTCCATAGGTGAAGTAGCGCAG
>NZ_JBMPOR010000033.1:0-52126 GCF_049340265.1 Undibacterium sp. Di26W | reverse complement strand
CTTATTGCCACGCTCGTCGACTCCATGCAACGCAAACACATTCTTTGCCAAATCCATGCCAATTGTCGTAATATTCATTTCGGACTCCTCGCCTCAAGTAGTTGGTCATACTTCTACTTTGGCACATCGATGCCGTCGGCGCTGGAGTCCCCTCTCTATTTCCAGCAGCCTCGAAGGCGGCGTCCATACCATTTGTTTACGATCTGTCGCGAGCGAGCGTCAGCGGGGTGAAGAGCAGCGCAAAAAGCGGAATGTACTGAAGTACATGAGCATTTTGAGCAGCGCATGAGCCCCGATCACGCTCGCGCAGTAAGATCGCAAACAGGTTCTAACTACCCCTGTAAGTTGAATAGGCCCATGGCGACACCACCAGCGGCACATGGTAATTCTGGCTGGCATCTGCCACGCCAAATGCCAGGGTGACACGGTCTATGAATTTGGGAGTGGGCAGGTCCACACCCTGTTTATCGAAGTAATCGCCAGCGGCAAAGACCAGTTCATACTGACCGGGTTTCAGGCTGTCACCCTCCAGCAAGGGGGTGTTGCAGCGGCCATCCTGGTTGGTGACTTCGGTTTTCAGCAATGTTTTCTGGCCTGCCTCAACCGCATACAAGGCCACTTGCACACCCGCACCGGGTTTGCCTATGCTGATATCGAGCACATGTGTACTGAGCTTTCCCATTGTGAACTCCTATATTGATGTCTTGAAATACGCTATCAGCCAAATCTTATACTCTCAGCAGTCTATCAATATACTATCGAAGATATACACATCATGAAGACGACAACACATTCCAGTGCCGGAATTGTGTTTAAGCACCAGGATGATACCCACATGATACCGGCAAGCATTTTCAAAATTTAGCCTAGGCCTGAGCGATGACGACTACCACCCTGGACCACCTGAACCACTGCACGGCGGCGGAATTTGTGCAAATCTTGCATGGTATCTATGAGCATTCGCCCTGGATACCGGAAAGAGCCGCCACGCAAAGACCTTTCACCCGCATCGCCGCGCTGAAGCTGGCCCTGCAAACGGTGGTCACTGCAGCGACGCAAGATGAACAGCTGGGCCTGATACGCGCCCATCCGGAACTGGCGGGCAAGGCTGCCATAGCGGGTGAATTGACTAAAGAATCTACCGGTGAACAGGCCAAGGCCGGTTTAAACAACTGTAGCCCGGAAGAATTTGCCGCCCTGCATCAGTTGAATGCCGATTACAACAACAAGTTTGGCTTCCCCTTCATCCTTGCTGTCAAAGGGCCGGATGGCAAGGGCTTTACCCGGCAAGCCATCATCGCCACCTTCCAGCGGCGCTTTAAAAACCAGCGTGAAGATGAAATGGCAGAATGCCTGCGCCAGATAGGCCGCATTGCCGAACTGCGCCTGAATGATTTGCTGGACCATGCACTGCAATTCGGCCCGGCCATCATGGAATGGTCAGAAACCCTGGCAAGCTGGAGTGATGATGCCGAAGGCCTGACCTGTGCCTATATGACGCCAGCGCACCAGAAAACGGCAGCGCAACTGGCGATCTGGATGCGCGAAGCCGGCATGCAGGTACATATTGATGCGGTAGGTAATGTCGTTGGCCGTTATCTGTCAGACGTAGCAGGTGCCAAAACCCTGATGACCGGTTCCCACTATGACACGGTATGCAACGGCGGTAAATATGACGGGCGTGAAGGTATATTGCTAGCCATCGCCATCATCAGGCACTTGCATGAAAGAGGCGAGAAACTGCCTTTTCATCTGGAGGTCATCGGTTTTTCTGAAGAAGAAGGCGTGCGCTACAAAAGCACCTTCCTCGGCAGTAATGCCATCATCGGCCAGTTTGATCTGGCCCTGCTGGACAAAACAGACGCTGCCGGCATCAGCATGCGTGATGCCCTGACAGCTGCCGGACATGATGTGGGCCAGATACCTGCGATCGCACGCGACCCCGCACAAATACTGGGCTTTGTCGAAGTGCACATAGAACAGGGGCCAGTCTTGCTGGGGCGTGATTTGCCTGTCGGCATAGTCACCTCGATTGCCGGTAGTTGCCGCTATCAGGTACAACTACAGGGCGTGGCCAGCCATGCAGGCACTACACCCATGCATATGCGCAAGGATGCTGCTGCCGCCGCGGCAGAAATCATCCTGTATGTGGAACAGCGTTGTGCAAACGGGACATCCCTGGTGGGTACGGTGGGGCAATTGCAGGTACCGCATGGTTCGGTGAATGTGATACCCGGTGCCTGCAATCTGTCGCTGGATATACGCGCTGCCGATGATGCGATACGCGATGCCGCCGTCAATGACATCCTGGCGCATATTGCAAGCGTCTGTCAGCGTCGCGCCATAGAAGTCAATGTGCTCAGGGCCGTGGCAGCCCCGGCCGCCCCATGCGCACCCTGGCTCATGCACCAACTGGCTGCCGCCACGCAAAGAGCGGGTTTGCCAGCATTTGAACTGCCTTCAGGGGCAGGGCACGACGCCATGGCCATCGCCAGGATGACCGATGTAGGCATGCTGTTTACCCGCTGTGGCAACGGCGGCATTAGTCACAATCCACTGGAAACCATGACTACCGATGACGCCGACGTATCGGCGCAGATCTTGCTGGATTTCTTGAGGAACTTTACAAGCAAAAAATAGATTTACCCTAGGCTGCAATTGCTTTGCGTATCTCGGTTTTTTCCATTTCGGTAAAGTCCAGTACGGTCAGTTGTTCATCCAGCAGGATGAGGTGATCGGTTTCTGGTATTCCGACTGCCAATGCGACAGCGTGCGGTTCAGACAGAAATAGCGGGCGCTCATTTTTGCGCATGAAATTGCTGTGTTCTTTCTTGACGCCGCCGATATGGGTTTCAAAAGTAATGTTGCGCTCGTTTTCAATTTTGGTGACGCCGACCAGTATGGGTTTCAGTACCAGTTTGTGCCTGATCATGCTGCGCAACTTGTAATCTTGCCAGGCAACCAAAAAACTGCTGACAGCAAGCCCGCCGAATAGCAGGCCAAAGACCAGTATCATGAAAAAGCGGTTGGTGATATGTTCAGTCGCTATCGATGTGGTAATCATCGACATGTTTTTTCTGTATCTGAGCACTTCGGTTTTCATCGAAGGGCTGAAACTGATAAACCAGAAACTGTGTTCGATCTCTTTGACGGTGCTGTCTTTCGGTGTGGCCAGGTATCTGATTTTGACATCACAATCAACAAAAATGAATTTACGCGTCTTGCATGAACCGTGTATTTCAGATTGCGTATCTATTACAGGGTCTTTGGATACCTTATAGTCATAGACCAGATCCGGCACCATGAAGTACGCGATCACCGTCGTCAGGGCAACAAACAGCAAGCCCAGGCATATACTGGTCATCAAGCCCTGCTTGCCAGTGGCGAGTATGGACATGCGGCGTTTAGGAAAGGCTGAGGCAATGCTGGCAAAGTGATCGGTCGCAGTTGTGGACATGTCGTGGATTCCCTGAAGTGTTTTGAAAAATTCCGCCTGTACCGACGGTAAGCTTAAAGTATCACGAAAGACTTGTTTTTAAAGAAACACTATTTCAAATTTTTACAAATAGCGATGGTATTTTCCTTGATTACGAGTTAAATGCGCGACAAACAGAATCCTTCGGGAATTAAAAGCATCACTTGATTGTGAAAGTTGTTGTAGTGTTGGCTCGGTTTCTAATGTCAAAATCTTTTTAGTGCTTCATGTCTTATGTCATAGATATAATCATCTTTCCTGCACCTCCATGAAAAAACAGACTTCTTTACATCCAGACGACATCGCAGCATTGCAAAAACAATTTTTTCATTCCCTGACTCTCGGTACAGGCAGGACGATGTTGCTCATGAAGGCGTATCCCGCTGTTGATTTTTCAAAAGAGTTTATTGCGGCGGCGACAAAAAATCTGGCAAATGACCCTCAATCCGAAGGCAGCAGGGCAGATTATTTATTTCGCCTGATTAAACGATCCAAACAAAAAGATTTGATTGCAAATGTTGTTCTTCAAAAGCTGAAAACCAGGAAGCGGGGAGAGAATGACCTATCTCAGCTTTGTGATCTCGCTGTCTTGTTGTACAAAGATGGAATTGTTCGTGCGAAAGAAGTGCTTATACAGAGATTCGAAAAATCCTTCCATGCTGATTTTGATGCTTGCGGAGAATTTCAAGTACTGCAACTCGAAGGTTTACAGGCTTTGTTCAGAATGGCTGAACGTATTGGAAAACTTCCTCCTGACGAGCGGGAAAATTGGGAAAATCGCTGGCTGGTCGAAAATTTTCAAGAAGAAAATAAATCTCTGAACGTATTTTCAGAGTTGAGCGAGGCGGCCAAGAATAATCCTTTTATTCAAAATTACGTTGAGCTGATCGGTGGTGCCAAACCATTAACGTCTTCGCCCCGAATAAAGATGTCACCATATACTGTGAATGAGGTGGAGGAAATTATTCATAACCAGAGACCGCGTGCTTTTTTCAATCGTGCCCGGATTCAAAAGATGACAGTTGCAGAAATTGAGCAGGTCGCCAGGAATTTTCTGGAAACAAGGGACGATGCAAAGAAATTCAAGTATCTGCGGTTTTTCTACGCTACCAAGTTCCCATTTTCTTATGCGCCTCTGTTAAAAATAGCGCGCGGAAAGATCGATTTTCAGATGCGCGCTGTACAGCATGCGGTACTGGCATTGAGTCATCTTAACGGTGCCGAAATACGGGCACTGGCGCTGAAGAAATTCACTACAGTAAGGATACCCTGGGTTTATCTGCAACTGCTGGTCAGTAATTATCAGTATGGTGACGCTGATATGTTGCTTGAAATCATGGGCCGCTCAAAAAATCCGGATGAATTGCACCTCTTTGTGTCAGGGCTAATTGCTATTTATGAAGCCAATCCAGGGGCCGATTGTAAGGCCCCGATAGAGCTGATGTACCATAATATGAACTGTGCCTTGCATAGACGGGAGCTGGTTGAATTATTGTTTGAAAATGGCGTGCTGTCTGATGAAATATTGCCTGAGCTTGCTTATGACTCTGAAGAGAGGATCAGAAAATTCTACAGATACGTTCAGCGCGACCGCGCCAGACTCAAAACGGCAAATCATGCCTGATTACTTGAGACCTTCACCAAAATGAAAAACCGTTTAACCCGCAACGTCCTGCACTTGGCCTTGATGCTGTTGGCGATTTGTTTTATGTCGGTAGTGAGTCATGCTGCAGATAATGTGGATGGGCCAGCTAAACCGGCGCAGGTCGAATTCAAACCCAGCCCTGAAGTGTTGGCCCGTGTGGAACAAAGCCAGCGACTGGTAGAGACCTGGTATCCATTGATCAATAGCCTGCTGTTTGATGAAGGCCATGCCTTGCCTTATGCGGAAATTGGTATCGTGCTGATGCCAGGTTTTGGGCCGGAACTGGCAAATGTGGTTGCCTATGTCAGTGGCAATACCATTTACATTTCTGCTGAACGGGTGGCGATCATGCCCGACAACTTCCAGGCCATGCTGGTACATGAAATCACGCATATCAACCAGCAATACCCGCCATCGAAGGAACAAGTCGGCTGGCTGGTGGAAGGTATTGCTGACTATGTGCGCCACAAGTATTTTGAAAAAGATATCAGCGCCAGCTTGCAGATCAATGGGCAAGACCAGCTCACTGGCTATCAGCCTGATGCGCCGTATTTTTATATGCTGGAAAAACAGGGCGTCAGTTTGAAGCAGCAGGGTTATCTGAAGGCTTACACTGTTGCTTCCAGTTTCTTGTACTGGCTGGAAATCAGCAAGGACAAGGACATCGTCAAAAAGCTGAACCGGGCACTCAGCAAGGGCGAATATACGCCGGACCTGTTTGTCGCGGTCTGTGGTGCCACGCTGGATAGCTTGTGGCAGGAATTTGTCGAGGCATCCAAGGCGACAACAATGGCGACAGCGGCTGCTGCCAAATCCTGAATACCGTCGAAAGCAAGCAAAAGCGCTGCCTTACATCTGCTGGAACAAGTGCGTATGGTTGCGGCTAACTTCCAGTTTTTCGGTATGGCCTTTCAGCGCGATGAGTTGGCGGCCACGAAAATCCCGCGTTACTTCGGCAATGGCAGATACGCGTACCAGGGTGGAACGATGTATGCGCCAGAATTCCTTGGGGTCGAGTTCGTCTTCCAGTTCCTTCAGTGATTTGCGTATCAGGAATTCTGCCTGTTCGGTTTGTACCAGCGTGTATTTTTCGTCGGAGCGGAAAAACAGAATTTCTTTGGTGCTGATCATGCGCAGGCTGCTACCCACGCTGGCCTGTATCCAGCGCAGGTAGTCGCGGTTTTGACCCTGATGCTGCATCAACTGCGTCAGTAATTGTTCTACCTGTTTCGCCTGGTTGGGTGCAGCAGGCGCTTGTTTATCTTGCTGCTGGCGTTGCTCCAGTTGTTGTTGCAGGCGCTGGCAGGTAGCGGCCAGGCGTTCGGCTTCTACCGGCTTCAATAAATAATCCATGGCACCGCGTTCAAACGCCTGTATCGCATATTCATCATAGGCGGTGACGAAGACGATCAGTGCCTGTTTGGCCAAAGTGCTGGCAGCTTCTATGCCATTTTTGCCTGGCATGCGTATGTCCAGGAAGATGATGTCGGGCTTGTCAATTTCAGCCTGTTCGATGGCGGCAATACCATTCGCTGCTTCGGCAATGATGGATAGCTGTGGCCAGGCCTGTTGCAGGCGTGCACGCAATTGCTCACGCATCGGGGTTTCATCATCGACGATCATTGCTGTTGCAGTTGTTGCTGCTTTCACTGACATGCTTTTGCCTTATATCTAATTAATGCGTGCCGTTCAGAGGTAGTTGTATGCCCACCACGGCGCCGCCGCTTTGAGGTGCTTCAATGATGAGCTGTGCTCTGCCTGCATACAGTACTTTCAGGCGTTCACGAATATTGCCCAGGCCCAGGCCATCATCTGCATGCATATTGAAACCCATGCCATTGTCGCGGACTTCGACCAGCAAATGATTATCCAGTTTTTTGGCGGTAATGCAGATATGGCCGCCCGTGGTCTTGGGTTCCAGTCCATGTTTGATGGAATTTTCCACCAGGGTTTGTATCATCATGGAAGGGAAGGGCAAGAACTCCAGTTCAGAAGGTAATTCTATCTGATAAGTCAAACGTTCCTGCATGCGTGCCTGCATGATGTTCAGGTAGGCACGACACATTTCCATCTGTTGCCCGAGCTTGCCATTGCCCTTGTCGCGCATTTGCGGCAAGGCAGAGCGCAGGTAGGTGATCAGGTGCTGGTGGACCTTGCTGGCTTCAGCCGGATTGGTTTCTATCAGCTGTCCTATCAGGGCCAGGGTGTTGAACAGGAAATGTGGTTCTATCTGGGCTTGCAGGGCAGCCATTTCCGCTTCCAGCACTCTTCTTTCCAGCGCTTCGACATCGGCGCGCGTGGCGGCTGCCGTGGCAGCAATTTCGGCCCGTCGCTTGCCGCCGGCCAGGCTCTTGACGATGATGGAAACAATGATCAGCAAAAACACCGGCCCGCCCAGGCCCAGCATGCTACCTATGATCAAGCTCAGCAACGCTGTGATCATCAAGTAAGTCCACGACTTGACTGCCAGCCAGTCAAAGAATTGCCACCACAGCACGGTCACCGTTTCGGTGACGTCCGTGATGAAATCCAGCACCTTATTGTCGTTGCGGTGGTTCATGATCATTTCTCGATATCTTGTTCACTACCAGCCTGTTTGCCTGGTCGGTAATTAAACCTGGGAAGAAGTCTGTTTGTCTTTATTGGCAAACAGTTTTACCAGAATAGAACCCAGGACTGCGGTATTCGCCAGCGATGACAGATGGATCAGGCCGCCGGTGAGAATGGTCAGCAAGGATACCAGCAACAGCTTTTTCCAGGATGCCTGGATGATCCAGTCAAATGCTTGTTGCCCGACATAGGCCAGTGTTTCACCCAGATTCTTGATAAAGTCCATTGTAGGGTTACTGTGAGCGTTGTTCATGGTGTTTTCCTCTGTTGTTGTGTGGTGGATGGTCATTAAGTCATTGCCTGGGTTCATGGTATGCTCCTTTGTTTGCTGCCATGGAGTGACTATAGCGATACCCATTTGCGGGCGACAGCGACTTGTGACCAAGTGCGTAATGGCGAGGTTTAATGGTACCCGGGGAAGATAAGTGGGGCGCTGGCATCCGCCCTGTTATGGATTTCAAGGGGGGTAAGGGGTGGCAAGGTGCAGCAGGTGTCAGGATGATGGCTTTTTTAGATAGAATGGCGGTTTCTGCTTAAAAGAATAATAAGATGGTTATCAAGGAATTGATTAAATTTGCCATGGTCGGCTTATGCGGCACGGCCACCCAGTACCTCACGCTATGGCTGGGGGTTGAGTATTTGCATATTTCTCCTACCATTTGTTCGGCAACCGGCTATCTGCTGGGCTCGTTCTTGAACTATGCATTGAATTATTTTTTCACCTTTGAAAGCGATGGCGAGCATCTTTCATTGGCCCCCAAGTACTTTGCCGTGCTGGGTGTAGGCTTTCTGTTTAATGTCGTGGCGATGTGGTTCCTGACTTCACATCTGCAAGTCAATTACTGGATTTCACAGATATTCATTACCGGGATCGTTTTCCTGTGGAATTTTATTGGTAGCAAAATATGGGTTTTTAAGTAACCGAGGTGCGCGTTAGGCCATTTGTCTTTAGAATGTGAATTGCTTCGTTGATAAGAACTACTTTGACCGGAGGTACACATGCATAAAAGTCGATTGGCAGGTCTGGTGATAGATTGCCAGGTAGATGACATCAATCCGGCAGCCACTTTCTGGGCCGGCGCCTTGGGATATACGGCGATTGCGTCTGATGAAGAATGGGCATCCAAGTATGTCTACCTGGATGTGCCGGGGGAAGAGGCAAGATTGCTGTTACAGAAGGTTGAGCACCCAAGCCGCGTGCATCTGGATATAGAAACAGACAATATCCAGGCCGAGGTACAGCGCCTGGAAAAGCTGGGCGCCAAAATCGTCCAGGTGATGGAACGCTGGACGGTGATGGAAGCACCCACCGGACATCGGTTTTGTGTAGTGAATCCCCAGCGTTCAGATTTTCATGAAGCTGGGGATGTGAATGTCTGGAAGTGATCTGGCTGCCGGGTCAGCGCTGTCGTGATGACCCGGCAGTTTAGAAGGGCGATTCTACATTTTCATAAGCTTGATTTGTATTTCTGTTGCAAAGCATGAGGCGATCTTGCGAAAGCCTTGACGGCTTGTTAGCAAGGCAAAATAAAAAAGCCCTCTGAGTCAGGCTGAGAGGGCTTTCTTCGTAATGAGGCTCAACAATTACGCAAGCAATAACCTTCCCAGCCACAGATGTGACTGATGATGGCGTGCATGCAAAGCGAATGTGATAGCAAATTTCATGAGCCTGATCTTAGATTTTCAAATGAATTCTGTCAACCTGAAACATATTAAGTTTTATCATCTCTTCTATTGTGGTCACCATGTCGATACTGCCTCAATCGTGTTCACAGTATCAATATCGCCCTGAAATCATTCACATTGGTACGCGTTGGGCCGCTGACGACCAGGTCATCGAGGGCGCTGAAAAAGCCGTAGCCGTCGTTATTCTCCAGCAGGCTGCGGGCGCGTAAATTTTTTGCTGCTGCACGACTGATGGAGTCGGGTGCGTACAGGGCGCCGGCATTGTCTTCGGAGCCATCGATGCCATCGGTATCGCAGGCTATCGCATGGATGTCCGGATGGCTGTCCAGCGCGACGGCCAGGCTCAGCAAGAATTCTGCATTACGGCCACCACGTCCTTTGCCACGCACGGTGACGGTGGTTTCACCGCCAGAAATCAGTACACAAGGTTTCTGGAATGGCTGCCCATGTTTGGCCACCTGTTTTGCCAGTGCGGCATGCACCAGCGCCACATCGCGTGCTTCGCCTTCTATGCCGTCGGACAAAATATAGGGGGTGATGCCAGCGGCGTGTGCGGTGGCGGCTGCGGCTTCCAGTGCTTCCTGCGCGGTGGCGATGATGTGATGACTGTGGCTGCTAAAGCGTGGGTCGTCGGGCTTGGGGGTTTCACCCTTGCCGCTTTCCAGATGCTGCAAAATCTCAGCCGGGATGGCGATGTCGTATTTGCGCAAGATTGCCAATGCCTCGGCACAGGTAGTCGCATCGGGCAGGGTGGGGCCGCTGGCAATGATGCCGGGTTCATCACCGGGTACATCGGATATCAGCAGGGTCACCACGCGTGCCGGGGCGCAAGCCAGCGCCAGACGACCGCCTTTGATGGCAGACAGATGTTTGCGCACGCAATTCATTTCAGAAATCGCTGCGCCGCTTTTCAGCAAGGCTTTGTTGATGGCCTGTTTTTGTTCCAGGCTGATACCGTCTGCCGGCAATGCCAGCAGGGCAGAGCCGCCGCCAGAAATCAGGCATAGCACCAGGTCGTCTTTGCTCAGTCCTTGTACCATGTTCAGTATACGTGCAGCGGCCTGTTTGCCTGCTTCATCCGGCACCGGGTGGGCGGCTTCCACCACTTCTATCTTGCGGCAATCTGCACCGTGGCCATAACGTGTTACTACCAGGCCGGACAGTGCACCTTGCCAATGCTGCTCCACCACTTTAGCCATGGCTGCTGCGCCCTTGCCAGCACCGATGACCAGCGTGCGCCCTTGCGCTGGTGGTGCTGGCAGAAACGCAGGCAGGCATTTTTCTGCACTGACGGCAGCAACGGCGCTGCTGTAGAGGTCAAGCAGGAACTGGCGAGGGGCGAGGGTGGTCATGGTATGGCTTTCATTGAATTGCAGATGTTTTATCAAATGGCATAGCGAGCTTGTTGCAGTCCGTGCCGCTTGCTATTCAAACAAAACTGAGTATGCCTGACAGATTGCCGCCAAATCGCCATTCATGGAATGAAATTTTTTCGTGTGTGCTTGGGCTATCAGGTGCATACAGGGCGCTGGTGCAGGCTATCGTTGCGTGCTTCTGGGAGGTATTCAGCAGTTTTGTGGTTAAATCATTCATTTGATCAAACTGAGCGGTGCGTCATGACAGTAAAAGATAACAAACAGCACATATTCGCCAGCCTGCACGAGGCAAAAGTGGCGCTGGACAATTTGCTGGCGAATGAAGAGGCGCTGGCCTCTATTGAACAGGCTGCCCGGCTACTGGTTGGCGTGTTTGAAAACCAGGGCCGTGTGTATAGTTGCGGCAATGGCGGTTCCATGTGTGATGCCATGCATTTCGCCGAAGAACTGACCGGTCGTTACCGCAAGGACAGGCCCGCGCTGGCCGCCATGGCCATCAGCGATGCCGGGCATCTGAGCTGTGTCAGCAATGACATGGGTTATGAACAGGTGTTTTCCCGTTTCATAGAAGCCCATGGCCGGGCCGGAGATTGCCTGCTGGCCCTGAGCACCAGCGGTACCAGCAAGAATGTGATCCGCGCGGCAGAAGCGGCACAGGCGCGTGGCATGCACGTCATCATACTCAGTGGTCGACGTAGTGAAGTGCTGGAAAAATTGAGCAGCACCTACATTTGCACACCTGGCGGACAATTTGCCGACCGCGTGCAGGAACTGCATATCAAGGTCTTGCATATCCTGATCGAGTTGGTGGAACGTCATTTTTTCTCGCAAAATTATGCCTGAGGAGTGGGTAAAACAAGCGGCAATCCAGATACGCCGCGCCGTTCAGCATGACAACGTTCCGATACGCAAAATCGTTGCCGCATCGCTGGCCGGCTTTGGCATCAGCGTTGAATTTTCCGGGTTGGATGCAGCCATAGGCGCTGCGGGTTTGTCAGACAGCAGCAATGCGATAGAACTGGTGGCCGAACTGGATGGCGAAGTGGTCGGCTGCCTGGCAGTGGAAGCCTTGCTTCCTGCAAGAAAGTGGCCATCGGGGTATATTCAGGGCTTCTTTGGCTTCCGTTTATTCCGATGTCAGAACCACGTACCGTCATCCTGCTCGGCAGCGCACGCAACCCGGGCAACACTTATCATCTGGCGCAAGCGCTGGCTGATAAATTGCAGGCCAGCCTGGTGGATCTCAGCCGCTATCAGATCAAGCCCTTTGATTACACCTTCCATAACCAGGATGATGATTTCCCTGGCCTGATTCGCGAAGTCCTGACCTATGAACGCATCATCCTGGCCAGCCCGATCTATTGGTATGCCCCCAGTGGCAGCATGAAGATATTCATGGACAGGTTGTCTGATCTGCTGAAAATCGACAAGCCGCTGGGTCGTCAATTGCGCAGCAAGCGGGCGGCTGTTCTCAGCACGGGGTCGGATGAGATACCGGCAGACTGCTTCGAGCAGATGTTCAAACTCAGCTTTGCCTATCTGGGCATGCAGTACGAAGGCATGCTGTATGCCAGTTGCGATGAGGATTTTATTCTTGAGCAGCATGCAAAAGCCATCAACGATTTTTGCCGGAGGCTGCATGCTGGATGAAGCACAAATACAGACTTACCTGGACAGAATCGCGTATACCGGTCCGCGTGTGGCAACGCTGGACGTGTTGACCGCTTTGCATGTCGCCCACTTGCAGCACATCCCGTTTGAAAACCTGGATATCAGCCTGGGTCACAAGCTGGATTTATCTACACCGGCTTTGCTGGATAAGCTGTTGCAGCAGCGGCGTGGTGGTTTTTGCTATGAATTGAACCAGGCATTCAGGCTATTGCTGCAGTCTTTCGGTTTCCAGACCAGCTTGATTGCTGCGCGCGTATTCAATGGCAAAGACTATGGGCCAGATTTTGATCATATGCTGATACAGGTGCAGCTGGATGGACAAGGCTGGATTGCCGATGTCGGTTTTGGGGATAGCTTCCGTACGCCGCTCACTATGAATGGCCAGCCCATCACTGAACTTGGCATGCAGTATCAGGTGCAGCCCGAGCCGGGGCTTGAGCCAACTACGGCTTGCTTCAAACTGATGCAGGGCAGGGATAACAAGAGCATGCAGCCGCAATTCCACTTTTCCTTGCAGGCTTTCGAGATCGATGATTTTGCGGCCATGTGCCTGTATCAGCAGACTTCACCCCTATCGCACTTCACGCAAAAAACCATTTGCTCGATAGCCACACCGCAGGGGCGCATCAGCATCTCCAACAACAAATGCATCAGCACCGAGCGTGGGGTCAGACAGGTGCACAGTATGCGTGACGAGAATGAATACCGCGCCCTGTTGCAGCAGCATTTTGGTATCCACCTGACTGCCGATGCCGACATACAAAAACTGATGGCACGCCACCCGGTCTGAGTTGACTGACTACGCTTAGTCGATGATGCGCATCTTGAATTGTCTGCCCTTGATATTCGTGCGGCTCAGGCGGTCCACGGTTTTGACGGCGACATGGCGGTCAAGCGCTACATAGGTGATAAATTCGGACACATTGATTTTGCCTACCTGTTCTTTCTTCAAGCCCAGGTCTGCGGTCAGTGCACCCAGCAGATCACCGGGGCGCAGTTTGTCTTTTTTACCACCCATGATGCAGACGGTCATCATCGGTGCTTCCAGGTGCTGTGCATCCTGATTCTGTAGTTCATGAATATCTGCCCAAGCGACAGCTTCACCCTGATATTCTTCTATCAGCTTCACCCATTTCTTTTCACCCGGCGTCGCCAGGCTCAGCGCCAGGCCTTTTTCACCGGCGCGGCCCGTGCGGCCTATGCGGTGGATATGCACTTCGGTATCCTTGGATACATCGACGTTGATGACGGCACCCAGGGTTTGTATATCCAGGCCACGGGCGGCGACATCGGTGGCCACCAGCACTGAACAACTCTGGTTGGCAAAACGGATCAGCACTTCATCGCGGTCGCGCTGTTCCAGGTCACCATGCAGGGCCAGGGCGCTGATGCCACGTGCATGCAATTCTTCTGTCAGTTCGCGGCAATGAATCTTGGTATTGCAAAAAGCAATGGCGGATGCCGGTTGATAATGATGGAGCAACTGCGCGACAGCAGCGTTGCGTTCTTCCGGCGTTACCAGGTAAAACAGTTGTTCGATATGATTGGCCGCATGTTGCGATTCAACCTTGATTTCCACTGGTTCCCGCAATAACTGTTCGCTGGCCTTGCGGATATTATCCGGATAGGTGGCGGAAAACAGCAGGGTTTGCCGGCGTGGAGAAGTGGCTTCGACAATGTTATAGATATCATCGTAAAAGCCCATGTCCACCATGCGGTCGGCTTCATCCAGTACCAGGGTCTGGACAGTTTTCAGGTTGATGGTGCCGCGGCTGATATGGTCTATCAGCCGCCCCGGCGTACCGACCACGATGTGTGCGCCGTGTTCCAGCGAAGCGATTTGCGGGCGCATGGCGGTACCGCCGCAAAGGGTGATGATCTTGACGTTTTCTATGGCCCTGGCCAGACGGCGTAATTCATTCGCCACCTGGTCTGCCAGTTCTCGTGTCGGGCAGATCACCAGGCCCTGTACTGCAAAATAGGTAGGATTGAGTTTTGCCAGTATGCCCAGGCCAAAGGCCGCGGTCTTGCCACTGCCGGTTTTGGCCTGGGCAATCAAATCCTGCAGTTGCAGGATGACGGGCAGGCTGGCGGCCTGTATGGGGGTCATTTCCTTGTAGCCCAGACTTTCCAGATTACTGAGCAGGGGGGCGGACAGGGATAGCGAACTAAAGGCGGTAGATGCAGACATGGGAATAATTTCAAAAATAGGAGTGGCGGTTGTGCTTGCCCGCCAATGGCAGGACCATGGCGAGCCGACGACAGTAGCGCAGGATATGCCGCCATTGTAGGTGAAGCGGGCGTCGTGGTGGGAAAGCTTTATGCAACAAGCATCTATGGCAATAACAACAAGGCCCGCATTGCGGGCCTGTTTTTACCTTGCAGATAAGCTGGTAGTGCAGCAGTGTTGCGGCCTTTTATGCGGCCCCAACATCAGGCGTGCCACAGCAGATATTCTATGCCGTTCTGTATGGCACCGATGACCAGCGCCTGGTTTTCGGTACTTTCGCAAAAACTGGCGAGTGCACCGGCCGCCGTGATCTTGTTGGTATTGAGCTGATCCAGCCAGTAATTGAAGCCGGATTGATCCGGCGCACGGTGCAATACATTCTGGTAAAAATTCGTGACCAGGGTGGTATTGGAAGGCTTGCTGCCATATAGCTTCTGGAATTCCGCCGATTGCATGAAGCCAGCCGCCACCGTAGTCAGGCCGGATCCCTTGTCCATGTCGGCGATCCAGTAACCCAGACCCAGCATGTCCGGCTTGCGGTCAAAGGCGGCTTGGTACAGGCGATATGCCTGGCCGGCGGTGCCGGTGATATCCAGGGCAATGTTTTCATCGCTGAATTGCAGGCGCTCCACGTTGATCAGATTGTCGGCACCGTCGGTGCCGCTTTTTGCCTTGATGAAGGCGGTATTGCTCACCGCAGTTACTGTGTAGTTGGTGTGCAGGCCGTTATAAATTGCCGTATCCAGGCCAAGACCACCGTCAATCGTGTCATTGCCAGCGTTGCCGGTAAAGGTATTGCTGATGGAATTGCCTATCAGGGTGTCGTCACCGGCACCGCCTATGGCATTTTCTATAAAGGCCTGGTAGGCGATACCCAGGTTAGCTATACCATTATAGGTGGGTACCGTTCCCCCGGTGAAACCGGCGGGGGTAGGGGCAGACACCATGCGTATGTCGGAATAATTACCCGGCGTCAGGTCAATCTTGCAGGCCAGGGTGAAATTGGCAACCGAAATCGTATCATTGCCACCTGCATCCCATAGCGTTTTCAGGAAAGGCTTGTCGGTTTCAAAGGTGTAGACATCATTTCCGGTTTTGTAAGTCGTGTTGGCGCCATACATGTCTTGCATGGCGGCGATGTCGGCAACCATCGGCGTTTCTGGCACGATATTCTGGTATGTAAAAATCGGTTTGCCATTCGTGCCATAGGTAATGGTACGGAACAGGTCGTTCGCCTGCTTGGTATACGACATGATGGTGAATTGCCGCGTATCGAATGCGGTCGGCATGATGACACCATCTTCAAACGGGTGCTTCAGACCCAACGCATGACCCAATTCATGCAAGATGGCCTGGTAATTATAGGAACCCACAGTCCAGTCCGTATCCTGGTTTGTGGTGGAGGTGGAAATCCAGATATCGCCGCCCTCCGGATAAAAACTGGTCGGGTTATATGCCCATCCCCACGCCGTTTTGCCGGTGCTGGTTTTATCGGTGGCAGAAGTCAGGGCAATACGGATATCACCGGCAGAGCCACTGTTATCTGCTACCTGGGTGAACTGAATATTGGCGACGTCAGACCAGGCCTGCATGGCGGTTTTCGCTGACTGTTGCTGTACTGTGTTTAATGCTGCGTGGGAGCTTGCATTCGGTTCATCGGTCGTCGAATATGTGCTGGATCCATTGTGACCAAAAAAATAGGAATCGCCGGTTGACCATGGAAAACTGTAGGCGAGCGAAATTCCCGTTTGCAGCCCGGTACCCCATTTGGCACCTGCAAGCAGCGCATCGATCAAAATAACACCGGTTAGTGGTACGTTGGTTGTGGGTACGGTGTTGTATGGGGTAGGCATGTCGCTTAAAAATAAAAAGTGGTTGAACCCTGGGATCAAAAACAGATCGCTGTAATGTTGCTTATTGTAACGGGGAAAAAACCGATTATTATGAAGATTGTGGTAATTTGATTAAGGTTTCTGCGCTAAAAATACAGATATGTGGTTTTCGCAGGATGCAACTGGTAATAATGTCATTGTCGTTTTAAGCTCAGCACTTGTTTCTTAACCCGGAGTCAGCTCATGATAATACTTGCCATAGTTGTGCTTTTGCTCATTGCCTTTCTGCTGTACATCGCGTCTTTGCCAGATGCTTTCCGGGTTGAGCGCTCACTGGAAATCAATGCCGCCAGTGAACAGATTTTCCCCTTGATAAATGATTTCCACGCGTGGGAAGCCTGGTCGCCATGGGAAAAAGCCGATCCTCAGGTCCAGCGCAGTTATAGCGGTAATGACAGTGGCCCCGGGGCGGTGTATGCCTGGCAGGGGAATAAGCAACTGGGCGAAGGGCGCATGGAAATTCTGGAAACCCGGCCACATGATTATCTGCGCCTGCAAATCAATTTCTATAAACCTTTTGCGGCCCAGAACACCATAGAATTCAAGCTGGAAAACCAGGCTGGCAAGACCGTGGTCAGCCACGCCATGTTTGGCCCCAGCAATTTTATGTCCAAGCTGATGGGCGTGTTTTTTAATATGGACAAGATGGTGGGGGGCAAATTTGATGAAGGCTTGCAGAGCCTGAAAGCAATTGCCGAGAAATCGTCGACGTCGGCTGCCGGAAAATAAACATGGTCAGGCAACGTAAATTGTATGCCTGGCTCTGTGATCACAGCGTAGCCTGCTTTGTCTTGCTGACAGTCAGTTTTCTGGTGTTTGGCAAATTGTCTTTCGACCTGATACACCTGTTCAGTGCCAATGCCGACTACCTGCTGGACAACGGCTGGATAGGGCTGATGGAAGGTGGCCTGCAGCAGTTGCTGGAATTGCTGGCCACCTCTTGCGGTGCCATGATCGCTTACGTGCTATTCAAACTGTGCGAAAACGCCCTGGTAGAGCGGCTGCGCCACCACAAAAATGAGCAAGACTGATCATGCTCGCGCGATGGTGCTTGCGTAAGCTGTGATCTGTCAGGGGGAAGCACAGTGAATATCAGGGATGTGGCGTATCAAACCAGAATGCTGAAGGTCTTGCATTACATCGACCAGCATCTGGAACAAGACTTGTCGGTAGAGTCATTGAGCGCAGTCGCTGCATTCTCAAAATTTCATTTTCACCGACAGTTTTCTGATTACTTTGGTATAGCGGTGATCAAGTATGTGCAATTGTTGCGCCTGAAGAAGGCCGCGCATGTACTGGCTTTTCGCCAGCACCGTCAGGTCATCGATATTGCTCTTGAAAGCGGATATGAAAGTAGCGAGGCATTTTCTCGCGCGTTCAAGAAAAGCCTGGGGCACAGTCCTGCGCATTTCAGAAAACAGTCACAGTGGACCGCCTGGCAGAACAGCTACTTATCCCTACACCACATGAGAGAACAGCATATGTCAGCCCAGCACCAGCTTGATGATGTG
The DNA here is from genome assembly GCF_049340265.1 of Undibacterium sp. Di26W. Classification (NCBI taxonomy): domain Bacteria; kingdom Pseudomonadati; phylum Pseudomonadota; class Betaproteobacteria; order Burkholderiales; family Oxalobacteraceae; genus Undibacterium; species Undibacterium sp. Di26W. Next base: position 34,030 of record NZ_JBMPOR010000033.1, on the reverse strand, counting down.
AAAATCATCACCTTCCCCGCAACCAGCATCGCCGTATTGGAACATCGCGGCGACCCCGCGCTGCTGAATAGCAGCATTCAGAAATTCATTGCCTGGCGCAGACAAAACAAATTGCCGCCAAGCGTCAGCGCAACCTTCAACCTGATTTATGATGATCTGGAAAATTGTATTCCCAGTCAATACCGTTTCGACTTGGGGGCGGCGGTACAAACGCCAGTAGAAGAGAATGCTGCCGGCATCGTCAATAAAATCATACCGGAAGGGTCTTGTGCCGTATTGCGGCATACAGGATCAGATGCCTTGCTGGGTGCCAGCATACGGTTTTTATACGGACAGTGGTTACCACAAAGTGGTGCCAGCTTGCGCGACTTTCCGCTGTTTTTGCAACGCCTGAGTTTTTACCCGGATGTACCGGAACATCAGATGAGGATAGATATATTTTTGCCTTTGAATTAAGGCGTGTTGACCTGGGTTAACACGCCCAAAAGCATGGGACTAGCGCAAGTCAGCAATGGCTTGCGCTAGCCAGCAGACAATTATTTCAATGTCCAGGCAAACGCAAGGTCGTTCCAGCCTTGTGCAGCGCCAGTCTGGAAGCGGCATGCTTTCAGTGCCTGCAGGGATGCTTTATCGAGTTTGCGGAAACCGCTGGAAGCAACGATTTTTGCATCAACAACGGAACCTTGTTTATCCACCACGTAGCTGATCTTGACTAGGCCTTCTTGCTCGTCAGTCAAGGCACGTTGATCATAAGATGGAGCTTCGCAACCGGATTCAGCAAATGGGTTACGGACTTCTACGGCGAATGCCGGTGCGGTGACCAAAGCAAAAGCCAGTGTGGATACTATTGCATAGAGGCGGAAATGTGAGGACATAATAAACTCCTGAAAATAATGAAAGCTATCGATGAATTTGCTGTTGCCCCTGGGGCATTTGACTGCCACCAAATCGAGCAGGTGTTTGCACTATACGTCGTGCCAACGCAGCTAAAAAATCAATAATTCGTATAGGCATTATTTCCAAAAAGTATAATTGCTGCGTTGCATCAATTTGGTGCGCTTATCTCATCGTTACCTTCTCAAAAAATCGTTTGCTTGAGCAAAAAGCCTGTAAAGTGGGCGAATCTCGCATCTTTCTGGTCATGCTGGTGCAAAAAACGGCACCAGATGGCATGAAAATATATTTAGAAAATTTGTAAGCAAATGCTGCAAGTGCAGTATTTTTTTTCATGGGCATATGAGAAGATTGGGTTTTTATTAATATTTAGCCTGCTCTATGCTTACCAATTCAATTGCTGACCGGCAATTTGAACGTTTCTGAAATTCATTGTTGATGCGCATTCATAACGTGAAGGTAATCAAAACCTTCCCATACTGTTGTGTACTTGTATGACAAGCCGTTGTCTTCAAGCATATTTGCCTCAAATCAATTTTTTCGCAGTAACGAGAATCATCTTCAGGTTAGAATTGCCCTCAGTGTAATAGTGAATACGTGATGACCAGTTCACCTTGCTTTGTGCTTTGTTAACCAAAATGCTTTATTTCACTGAAATTTGTTGAATTTGTGCAAACACTACAAGATTTTTTACAGCGTTGGCAGCAGCGAGGAATCTATACCCGGCTATTTGTACCGCTCTTTTTCTTGATATTTGCCGTCAGTGGTTTGCGCTACTACCTGCTGCTGGATGCAGAAACCCTGGATGCCCGCCAAAGGTCAGAGGCAGAGCTGCGGCATTCTTTTCATTACCTGATCCCGGTATTGAGTGCATTGTCGGCGCAAGGTGATAGTAAGGGCATACACACCTTACTGGATCAGGAAGTACGTTCCAGCACCATCATTACCCGTATTATCTGGAGTTATGGCAAGCAGCAGTTTGTCGGGCAAGATCCGCAACTCCAGCGTGCTGCGGTGCCGGCCTGGTTCAATAATGTGTTGTCCTTGCCTGAGGAAACTGTTGCCAATGAAGTCAGACTGGCCAATGGGGATGCTGCCATGCTGCGGCTTGACACCACGGCCGAGTATGAAAAAGAACACATCTGGGAAAAGTTCATTACCCAGGCAAAAATCTCGCTGGGGATTATTTTCACCATCTACCTCTTGCTGAGCCTGATACTGCGCTCGAATGCCAGAACGATCAGCCGCCTGGCCAACGTAACTGAGCAATTCAAGCAAGGCCAGCATGCGGTACGCATGTCGGTGTCGGGCACGGCAGAAGCGCGCGCCCTGGCCCTGACCTTTAATAGTATGGCAAATGAAGTGCAAGCCTTGCTGCTGACTTTACAACGCAGCCAGCGCGACCATAGCGAGCAATTGCATTTCACCTGGCAATTGCTGAATGCCTTGCCGATACCGATATTCTTCCAGGACCAGCATGGCATCTGCAGACGGGTGAACCATGCCTGGGAACTGATGTTTGAACTTAGTGCCGAAGAAGTCATAGGGCAGCCCATGCCTGCCCTTTTCAGTGATAAGAGCGTACCTGGTGTATCCAGCATGCCCCTGATGCCGGATGATGCCGGCGATACAGTGAAACGGGTGACAGAGGCCAGGGCCCATGTCTCCGGCAAGCATCTGGATGTCATCTTTTATCAGGCGAACCTGACCAATGTCGATGGTGAGCCGGTTGGCAGCATCGGTGCCATGATCGACATCAGCGAACGCATTCAGGCGCAGGCAGCATTGGCCGCTGAAAACGAAAAGGTGGAAACCACTCTGGCTTCGATTGGCGATGCCGTCATCAGTACCGATGTCGATGGCCGCATCCTGATGCTCAACAAACTGGCACAGCAACTCAGTGGCTGGAGCCGGGAAGAGGCATGCGAGTATCACTTGCAGGATGTATTTTTCCTGGCCGACTCTGTCAGCCGGGTTGGATTGGGTGATTTTGTCAGCAATATCTGCAACAGCGAAGACGTCCTGCAGGCCAGCAACCAGATACTGGCTGCGCGTGGTGGCAGGCAGATCGAAGTGGATTACACGGCGGCACCGATACGCCAGAAAGATGGCAGCGTCACCGGTTGCGTACTGGTGTTCCGCGATGTCAGTGAACGCCGGCAACTGATACAGCAACTGTCCTGGCAGGCAGGTCATGACGTGCTGACCGGGCTGGAAAACCGGGCCTCGCTGGCCGACCGTTTTAGTCTGGCTATCAACAGCGCCCGTGAACAGCAATGCTGGCTGGCTGTTTGCCTGCTCGATCTCGATTATTTCCAGGTCATCAATGAAAAATACGGCCATGAATTTGCTGACAAATTATTGCAGCAGGTCGCGCGCCGTCTGGAAATCAGTGTGGGTTCCAGCAATAGCGTAGCCAGGCTGGGTGGCGATGAATTTGTGGTGCTCTTGCACAACCAGACCGATGTCGCCGGGGTAGAACTGAGCCTCGCCCTGTTGCTGGCCGAACTGGCACAACCCTATGAAATCGAGCAACGCATGGTCAGCATGTCGGCCAGCATCGGTGTGGCGATTTACCCGCGTGATGATATCAATGCTGATACCTTGTTGCGCTGTGCCGACCAGGCCATGTACCAGGCAAAACTGAGCGGACGTAACCAGTTCCATCTGTTTGATGCCGAGCAGGACCAGCAGTTGCGCACCCATCATAATCAGCGCGCCCGCGTCAGGCAGGCTTTGCACCAGAGTGAACTGTGCCTGTATTTCCAGCCCAAAGTGAATATGCACCTGGGCCATGTGACAGGCATGGAAGCTTTGTTGCGCTGGCAGCACCCGGAACATGGCATCGTCGGCCCGCTGGAATTTTTACCTCTGGTCGAACACACAGATCTGATCATTGATATCGGTGACTGGGTCTTGCAGCAGGCCATGGAACAACTGCGGCTATGGAATCGTGAACACCAGCAATGGATAGTCAGCGTGAATATCGCTGCCCGTCATTTCCAGAGCAAGAATTTTTTACCGCGCCTGCGCAAAATACTGGCTGACTATCCGGATGTCGCGCCCGAACGGCTGGAAATAGAAATTCTCGAATCCGCCGCCATACAGGATATTCAACATGTGCGCGAAGTCATGCTGGCCAGCCAGAAAATGGGTGTGAGTTTTGCGCTCGATGATTTCGGTACCGGTTATTCTTCCCTGTCTTACCTCAAGCGTTTGCCCGCCAATACCTTAAAAATCGACCAGAGTTTTGTGCGCGATATGCTTGAAGACAAAGATGATCTGGCCGTGATCAGCGCCGTCATCGGCTTGGCGCGCGCCTTCAACCGTGAGGTGATTGCGGAAGGGGTGGAAAGTGCCGAACATGGCGTCGCCCTGATGCGACTCGGCTGCATGCTGGCACAAGGGTATGGCGTGGCGCGGCCGATGCCGGCACTGCAGGTCAGTGACTGGGCAAAAAATTACATCATGCCGTCGATATGGAGCCAGGGCAAAGACTTGCATTGGGAAGGTGCCTGAACCCTGATCGCCGGCAGCGTGACATGCGGCGCCAGCACCAGCAGACAGACGTAAAAAAAGCGAATCACCTCAATGATTCGTTTTTTTTACGATGAAGACTTGCTTACTTCGTCGGGTACCTGATCGTCATTTCCTTCAGCACATTGTCGGCATGATCAACTTCGCTCATGACCCACAGCATGTAGCGGATATCGACATGGATGGCCCTGGTGATGGCGCTGTCAAAATACCAGTCCTTGGTAATCGATTCATAAGTGGAATCAAAATTCAGGCCCACCAGTTCACCATTCTTGTTCAACACGGCAGAGCCGGAATTGCCGCCGGTGGTATCCGCCGTCGACAGGAAATTCACCGGAACGGTATTCAAAACCTTGTCCTTAAATATGCCATAGTGCTTGTCCTTGATGCTGGCCAGCAGATTGATGGGTGCTTCGAACGGCGCTTTGCCGGTATCTTTTTCCAGTATGCCTTCCACCGTGGTGAATGGCCCCTTGCTGATGCCATCACGTGGTGTGTACGGAGCCACCGTGCCATAGGTGACGCGCAAAGTTGAATTGGCATCGGGATACACCGGTTTGCCTATGGATTTCTTCCACGCGATGACAGCCTGCATGTATTGCGGGATGATGCGTTCCAGGTTGCCGTCTACTTCCTTGCGCTGGTTTTCCAGCGCCATATCAATTTCATGCAGCTTGATGGCCAGGCGAATGAAGGCATCGTCCGCAGCGTCGAACGCAGCGCGGTGCTTGCTCATCCAGCCCAATCGTGTGGCCGTGTTACCCAACTGGCTTTGCTGATACAGGTTGACCACGCTTTCCGGCGCTGGCAGCAAGGCGTCCAGTCCTGGCGGATGAGCATGCTCTGGCAATTTGCTATAGCGTTGCAGGGCGGCCGTGAAGCGTGCCTGATCGACATTGGGCAGATAAGATTGTTCGAGGCGGTTCAGGCGTCCGGCGATAAAAGACAATTCGCGCTGTTGATAATCGGCATGACGTTCGACATCCGGTTTTTCGCTTTCGATGGCGACGCGGTACAGCGTGCGCGCACTTTTCAGCATTTCACCAGTATGGATGATGGTCCATGCCGTTTCTTGTTCAGACAGCGTCATGTCACTGGCGATGACCGCATCCAGTTCTGACAGCAAAGTCTTGTTGTCGCCATGCTGTTTATACCAGGCACGGAAATCGGCATCCTGGCCATCCTTGATGGCGGCCAGGTCTTTGCGCGCAAAGCCAGCCAGCAAGCCTTCGGTTTTTTTCAAACCGTTGTTGATGCCTTTGACGACGCTGGCGTAACGTACTTCTGCAGTCTTGTCACCGGCGCTTGCGGCCTGGATGACGGCAATATCGGCCGTGGATTCAGCCACCTTGGCCGGATAGCTGCGGTCACGCGCAAAACGTATTTCTGCCGGCAATTTATAACGGCTGGTGCGTCCTGGGTAACCCGCCAGCAAGATCGGGTCACCGTTTTTCAGACCCTGTGCCGACACCACCAGGAAGTCTTTGGACTGATACGGGATATTGTCGGCAGACGGGTCAGCAGGACGACCATCCTTGCCCACATAGGCGCGCAAAAATGAATAGTCGCCGGTATGACGCGGCCATTCAAAATTATCGACTTCACCCCCAAAATTGCCAATCTTGTCAGAGGGTGCGTACACCAGCCTGACGTCACGTATCATCATCTGGCGTATGCGGTAATACTCCAGTCCGCGATGGAAGCTGGGTACGGAACAACGATAGGCCTTGTCCTGTTCGCATTCAGCAATCAGGGCCTTGATGCGGTTTTCCACCTGTTCATAGCGGGCACGGCCAGACATGGTGGCCGTCAATCCCTTCAACACCTGCTCGGTGACGTTGTCTACCTTGTCGGTGATGTACATATGCGCATCTGGTCCGGCAGGTAATTCCTCGGCCTTGGTACGGGCCAGGAAACCATCGCTGATGTAATTCTTTTCTGCCGTGGAATTTCTCTGTATGGCCTTGTACGCGCAGTGATGATTGGTCACGACCAGACCGCTGTTTGACACAAAAGAAGCAGAACAGCCGCCCAGCGACACCATGGTATTCAGTGGGTGCTTGCTCAAATCCGCCAGTTTTTCAGCCGGGATGCTGATGCCTATGCGTTTGAGTTCAGATTTTAACTGAGGTAACTGATGTGGCTGCCACTGACCTTCGTCAGCATGGGCGGATGAAAAAGCACCGGCAACAGCCAGCGTGAGGGCGATAACTTTGAACAAATTGGTCTCCAACGAGGTAAAACATACGGGCGGCAGTATAGCTGTACCCGTCAACAAAAATAGCTGGTGTGCAGAAAAATTCAGCGAAATACGGTGACTTGCGGTCAAATTTTCAGTTTGCTTATTAAAATGGCAGAAAATCCAGACAATAGCAGTCAATTACAGACACATATCTACAAATTTAGTTCCTGTCTTGTGCGGCGACAAGTGCAGATTATTTCCATTATTCCGCTAGAAGGAATAATGAATTATAAATGATGGGGATTCTAATCCTGCTGACTTTGCTACATAGTAGATACCAGACCTTCACTTTACGCCAACTACCTGATTGGAAACCATCATGTCCCGCGCCTTTGCTGATATCAGCTTCACACCCAGTGTCAAAGCAGCACAAAGCCTGTATGGCAGCCGGGAAGACAATCTTGGTTTTGAAATGGTGGATGAAAAACGCGATCATTTGCTGGAGCGTGATATTGAATTCCTGCAGGCGCGCGACAGTTTTTATCAGGCGACGGTGTCTGAAAATGACTGGCCTTATGTGCAGCACCGGGGCGGCCCGGCGGGCTTTCTGCAGGTATTCGATGCCAAAACCATAGGCTATGCCGACTTTTCCGGCAATGCGCAATACCTGAGTGTGGGCAATCTGTTTGCAAATGACAGGATTTCCCTGATTCTTATTGATTATCCCAGACAGCGGCGTATGAAAATCTGGGGCCGGGCCCGTATCGTCCACGAAAATGAAGAGCCTGAGCTCATCGCCAGACTGACAATGCCGGCCTACCGTGTCCGGGTTGAGCGTGCCGTCATCATCACGGTAGAAGCGGTCGAATGGAATTGTCCGCAACACATCACCCCCAAGTTTAGCGAAAGAGAAGTGCAGGGGATGATGGCGGAATTGCTGGAAGAAAACCAGCTGTTGCACCAGCAACTGCAGCAATTGCAGCAATTACAGCACCCGAAGGCCGCCGGTTAGGGAAGACTGTGTGCGGGATAGTATTTGCTTGCTATCCCGGCATCGGCTGCACGGGGGCGGCTATAATGGGGGACCCACAGCAAAGACAGGCACCATGAAACTCTATCGTTATCTGACCGGCCCCGACGACAAGGCATTCTGCCTGCGTGTATCTGAAGCGCTGAATAAGGGCTGGACCTTATATGGCGGACCGACCCTGAGTTTTAATGGTGAGGACACGATAGCCGGTCAGGCCATCATCAAGGAAATGGACGGCGAATTTTCAGCCGATCTGGACTTGTCGGCTATGTAATGCTGCTAAGTAATGCTGATATGTAATGCTGCTACGTACCGGTCATCCGGTACAGCACCTGTTCTGATCTTCCCTTCCTATTTATGAAACAGCAACACGATCAATTTCCCTCGGCGCTGGAAGCGGTTTTTCTGGTCGCTTTTCTGATGGGCGCGGAATTTGTCATCAACGCCGCTTTTTACGATATGCGTTCTGTGGTGGGCATGGACCCTGCACATATGATAGGCATCGTTTTCCTGCTGGCCAATGCAGCGTTATTTACGGTACTGCTGCACTACAAAAAGATGACGTATTCATCCCTGTTTCATGCCTCCCCTACCCCGGTGGGTGCTACCGTTGGCTTGCTGGGTGTGCCGGTACTGATGCTGGTGCCGGCATTGTCGCTGCTGATCATGCTGCTGGAGCAAATGCTGGTGCAATGGATGCCGGTACCAGCAGCGCAGCAAAAGATTTTTGAACAGATGATGCTAAGTGGCCTGTCGTCCATCGTCACTGCCTGCCTGATTGCCCCGGTGGTGGAAGAAATGCTGTTTCGCGGGATTATCCTGCGCAGTTTCCTGGGCCAGTATTCACGCTGGCAAGCGATCTGCGGGTCGGCTTTGCTGTTCGGTTTTGCGCACCTGAATATCTACCAGTTCTTTGCCGCCTTCCTGCTCGGCTGCCTGTGTGGCTGGCTGTATGAACGCAGTCGTTCCTTATGGCCGGGTATCATTTTGCACGCCAGCTATAACAGCCTGGCCATGCTGATGGAGCGCTGGTCGGTATCCGGGGAAGACTGGCAACCCTCACCAGCTCACTGGGTGATTGCCATCGTCTTGTTTGCCATTGGCGCTGGCTTGTTGCACAAGCTGCTGTTAAGGCGAACATAAGACGAACTTAAGGTGAGGAATTTAAGGTGACGAATTTAAGGTGACGAATTTAAGGTGACGAATTTAAGGTGACGAATTTAAGGCCCGCTTTGCCAACGACAGGAAGAAGCGATTAGACCCTGCGGGAAAGGCGCATGCCCTTCCCCTGGCTGTTTAGTCTGGCTGCATTTCGCGCTTCAGGCGACGCTGCACTTCCCAATCCAGTTCGGTTTCACGTTTCTTTTCCAGTGCATCGATATGGCGCAGTTTCTTGCCTTCGACAAACAGGCCGGACAACAGCAGGCGTGGCTTGCTGGTGGCGGACACCATGCCATGTGTCGCCCAGCGTGAACGTGGCAGGGTGGTGCCAGCCAGGATGCCGTAATCGCTGCCGCAACTGATGCCTTTTTCACCAATCACGGATTCACCCGACTTGATGTACTTGGCCGCATAAATCGTAGCCTTGGTGGCGATCCAGCGTCCACAATGGATTTCACCGCGCAGGCTGCTGATTTCGCCGGTGGCGCGCAAGCTGCCCCAGGTACTGATATCGCCCTGGCTGCACAGGCTGTCCACTTCCAGGTTGCCCTGGCAAATCACGGTGGCGGCAAACAGGCTGCCTTCTACCTGGACATCGGTTTCGCTGAACAATTCACCCTGACAATTGCAGTCACCGGCAACATGGATACCAGCCGCCGACAAATGTCCGCCGATAAACTGGATTTCGCCGGCTTCCAGCACATCGTCGAGTTGTACATTGCCATGGCAATCCAGGTCGGCACAGGTCAGGTAACCCAGTGCCTGGATATCTCCATAACCGCCAAAGGCGTCATGATGGTCATGACGTGCCAGGATAGCCGGATGCACCAGTTGATGAATGAAATTACTGTCAGCCGCCAAAGCCTTGCGCTGATCCAGTTCCAGCATGCGTGCCATCCAGTCGGCGCTGCAACCGGTTTTCAGCAGGTATTCGACTTCAATATTGCCACCGACATCCAGCGTATGGCCAACATACAGCGATTGCACGCGGATATCGCCGGTTACTGTCAATTTACCCAGGCAAAATACTTCTTCTGCTTCCAGGTCACCATCGATCAGGCAGTCACCACCGACGATAAGCTGGGTGGTGATCAGGGCGTCGCCCTGTACATGTACGTCACCCGTGCTGGCAAATTGCTTGCGTTTCAGGCGTGTGGTTTGAACCGGTAAAGGCGCAGGAAGAATGGCGGGCACGGTGATTTTTGTGGCCACGGTGGCAGTGCGCTTGGACATGGTAAGCCTTGCAGAGAGAATGGTAATCGGAGAAGAGTAAAGACGAACAAGGCGGCATTATCCCAGAGTTTTGCCGTCAATCGGCATTTGGATTGACGGTATTGGCGGTGTTGCCGATGTCGCCAGCTAACTCAGGACGGCAAGGCATCCAGCCTGCCGGCTTCTGCCAGCTCGCGGATGATGCGTACGGTTTCTACGTCGGCTTCGTGATAGGCCGATTTGCGGTATTCGTTATACATATCATTTTCGGCATCGTGCTGTGCGCTCTGCCCATTGTCATAGCTGAAACGCACGAACAGCGCCTGTGGCTGCGGTTCTTCTATACTCATGCGCAGGGTGGAATGCGGGATTTCTTTCTGCGCTGCGACATCGTAATGCACATGTTCCAGATGCACGAAACTGACACGGTCGGTGACTTCCAGCTCGCCATACTTCAGCGTACGCGTCATGCCGGCTTCGGTGCGCTCCATGATCAGGGCGTCGTCCAGATAAGACACAAACATTCTTGGCATTTCTGCCCTTAGTACCAGACCACGCCACAATTGCTCGCGGGTGATGACTTCTATCATGGGATTGCTCAGATCATTGATTTCTACCAAATGCTCAAATTTCATGGGACACCTTTTTTCAGTAACCCATAGTTTACCTCGCCTGCCGGGCATTGTAAGCAAATTCTATGTCGGAGCACTTGCCAGGATGACAGCAATCTAACTGCTCAAGACCTTGTTGACCAGATCCATGAATTGCTGGTAACGGATGGGTTTTGCCATATAGGCATCGCAACCCGCTGCCATGAAGCGTTCTTTGTCACCATGCATGGAAAATGCCGTCAATGCCATGATACGGATATGCGCGGTAGTAGCATCATTCCTGAGCAGGCGCACTGCTGTCATGCCGTCAATGCCGGGCAATTGCATATCCATCAAGATCAAGTCCGGCAACTGTTCTTTTGCATAACGCAGGCCCACTTCTGCATCAGGGGCTTGCAACACCTCGTGACCGGCATTGTTGAGCAGAAAGGAGGCCAGTTTCATGTTGACAGGATTGTCTTCCACGATCAGTACGCGTGCCATGTCATTTTCCTCTGCCGGCCATGGCACGTCTGACTTCGCCGATGAAACGGCCATGATTGAATTCGGATTTTTCCATTACTTTTTTAACATCGCCGCTCAGGCGTAGCTTGTCTTCGGTGGTGATTTGTTTGGCTGTCAATATCATAACGGGAATTCCGGCGGTGCTGGCATCTGCTTTCAAAGCTTCAACCACGTCAAAACCGTTGACTTCGGGCATCATCAAATCCAGTACGATCAGGTCAGGCTGGGCGTGACGGGCTGTATGTATACCTTCCTGGCCACCCAGGGCAGACAAGGTACGGTAACCGAAACTGTCGAGGTAGGTTGTAATGAGTTGTATCGCCTTGGGGTCATCATCAATGATCAGCGCACTTAACTGCCGCCCGCTGCTGCGCGATGCAAATCCCAGTTGTGCCAGGGCGGCATTCATGGTTTCCCTTGATACCGGTTTTTGCATGACCTGCGCTGCCCCCAGCGACATGCCACGGCCACGGTCAGCCACGATGGAAATAATCACTACCGGTACTGATGCAAACCGGGTTTCCTGTTTAAAGCGTTGCAAGAATTCCCAGCCATCCATGCCCGGCAACAAAATATCCAGGGTGATCAGGTCAGGACATTCCTGTTCAGCCAGGGCCAGGGCACTTTCTGCCGAGCTGGCCCGCACGATGCGAAAGCCTTCGCTTTCCAGTTGCAGGCGCAATACTTCAGCGGCCTGGTCATCATCTTCTATCACCAGTGCCAGCAGCGTGCCGCTGGTATCGGCAACCGGGGCAGGAATACTGCTATGGCTGACCAGCACGGGCGCGTTGCCGAGAATCGCTTCCACCTGTGCGGCAGAACGTAAAGGCAAGAGTACCGTGAAAGTGGAACCCTGGTCTGGTTCACTCTGCAGTGTCACGCTGCCGCCATGCAATTCTGCCATGCGCTTGACCAGGGCCAGGCCCAGTCCGGTACCCTGATGGCGGCGTGCCAGGCTGCTGTCTATCTGGGTAAATGGCCGGAACAGGCGCGTCTGTTCTTCTGCCGACATGCCTATGCCGGTATCGCTGATGCTGATTTCAAGATAATGTTCATACCGTCCGCCCGCGATCTTCACACCATCGACGCGGCGGGCAGCAATGCTGACTTTGCCGCCTTCAGGCGTGAACTTGACGGCATTCGATAACAGGTTGTAGATGATCTGTTTGATCTTGACTTCATCAAGCCAGGCTTCACCCAAGTCTTCCTGTACCTCTGCACTCAGTTGCAGCCCCTGCATCAGGGCCTGTTCACGCACGATTTGCAAGCTGGACTGCACCAGCGGTCCGACGCTAACGGCTTCGAAATTCACATTCATTTTTCCAGCCTCAATCTTGGACAGGTCAAGAATGTCATTGATCAGGCTCAGCAGGTGCTTGCCACTATTGAAAATATCATTGATGCCTTCGCTTTGCCGGGCATTCATTTCTCCCATCAGGCCATCCCTGAGTATTTCTGAAAAACCGATGATGGCATTCAGGGGAGTACGCAATTCATGCGACATATTCGCCAGGAATTCGGATTTCATCAGGCTGGCTTGTTCCAGTTGCTGATTTTTAGCCGCAATTTCTTCACTGCTGATGCGCAGGCGGTCAGCCAGCAATTTCAGGTCGTTATACTGACGCAGATTGTGCAGGGCGACACCCAGCTGTATCACCAGTTTTTCCAGAAACGCCTGATCGCTGTCAATCAGCCTGGTGGTTGCAGCTAGCACCAGCACCGCCATACGGCGTTCCTGATAAGTGACTGGCACCATCAACACCTGGGTCGGCGCGAAATCTGCCAGCCCGGCCTCCAGCTTCAGGTAGCCAATATCCAGGAAATTGGTTTTGCCGCTCAGGGCTGCCTGACCCAGCAAACCTTCGCCCAGCGCGAATTGGCGTGGCACCTCGCGGCCCAGGCCATGCCCTGCTTCACAGCGGAACAAGGCATTCCATTCATCAAATCCATACAAGGCAGATACGGCGAAACCGTGGCGTTCGGCCAGCAGGTCCAGCAGGCCGGAAAAAATTTTCTCACGGTCGAAGCTGGTGGCAAACAGGTTTTGCGCCTGTACCAGAGTGTCGTCATAATGGGCGGCAGCCCTTAACTTGCGCTCAGTATGGATAAAGTCGGTGACATCCACATTCACCGCCAGACCACCGACGATGCGACCGCTGTCGTCACGCAAAGGGGTGGTATTATTTGAAATGGTTTTGCGACTGCCATCAAAGCAGCGTATGTCTGCCAGTTCGTTCAAAATGGTTTCACCGTTTTGCAGGGTGCGTGCCAGCGCCCATTCATTTGCCGCGATGCGTTTGCCGCTATCTGGCCACCAGCCTACATATTCGCCATATTGATCCATGCTTACATGACGCGCACCGCTCCAGAGTTTTTCGCCATACTGATTGATCTGGGTCAGCAAACCGTTGCGATCTGAAATGAACACACCGACCGGCAAGATGTCCAATATCTGCTTGAGTAGCGATTCACTATCGTGAACGGCTTTTTCGGCAGCCGAGCGATGTTTGACATCAATCCTGATTTGTTGCCACAGCAAGAACCAACCCAGCAAGGTGATTACCACCATCAACGTGCCGACATTGCGCGCCTGCACTGCACTCTGCTCGGCTTGTCGGCTGCGCTGACTGAGTAATACCTGTTCTTCCTGTTCCATTTGCCTGATTTGTTCCAGCAGGCTTTCCATGATGATGCGTGGTGTCCCGCCTATCAGTCTTTGCCGCGCGGCTTCAAAACCGGCTTCCTTATACAGTCGCAAGGTCTGGTCCAGGGTGTTCAGGCGTTCATTCAGTCTTTGTGCCAGGACTTTCCCTTGCAATTGCTGGCGTGGATTGTCTGCCGTCAGCTCAGTGATTTTTTTCATGGCAGCCTGTGCCTGCGTCGTCTGCGCTTCGCGCTGGCCGATGAAGGAAGCATCACCAGTAATCAGATACAGTCTTTGCACGCTTTCCATTTCCAGCACACCTGATTTCATGTCATCCAGCGCACCCATGACCTGATAGGTATGTTCTACCCAGTAGGAATTGTTGCGGTATTCCTGCAATGCGCGATACAGTTGCCATCCGGCTGTCAGCAGCAATATCAGGCCAAGGCCCAGACCGGTGACCAACCTGAATTCTGTACTGAATTTTTTCATGTGGTTCTTCCTGTGGAACTGGATATTGTCACTGCATGACCGCTATGAAACTGATACAGAATGCTATGTATCCGGTGGACGTCCAAGGCTGGGTTCAGGAGCGAAAGCGATCAGGGTGCCGGCAGTCAGTTCCAGCACAAAATAATCCATTCTGCGATTGATGGAAGTGCGGTGTTGCAGGCGCTGACGGCGTGGGGCATGCGGCGCGTCCTGCAAGGCAGCGGGCAAGTGCGCCAGGCTTATACCAGCCTCTGCCGGGGTTTCATCCATCTCCTGCAAAAACCGCCGTGCCGGTGCATTCGACAGGCTGACACAGTCATTCACCAATAGCAATGCACCTACCGGTAAATGATGTATGGCATCTGCCGCCATATCCTTGTGGATGGAATGCATGAGTGCGTCCAGCACGCGGAAAGCATGGGCACCTTCCGCATTGGCCAGTATGCCCTGGTATTCGCGCAGCAAACGTTGCTGTTCCTGTTGTTGTACTGCATGTTCCAGTGCCTGTCTGACCGTGCCCAGCAATTCTTCATCGCTACCAGGTTTGATCAACAGGCGGTAAGGTCTGGCCCGATTCAGCACCTGCAATACTTGCGGATGTTCAGGATGACCGGTCAGGATCAGGCTGACCATATCGCCATGTGTTTCATGCATGTCCTGCATGAAATTTGCCACGCCGGCGTCTGCCGGTTCCGCAATCAGCAAGCTGATGCGCTGCTCTGCCATCACAAGACGGGCTTGTGCGGGGTCGGCGGCGATGCATAGTCGCTGAGGCAAAGCATGCAGCAAGATCGCCAGCCTGGCTTGCAAGGCTGGGTCGGCATCAATCAACAGAATACCCGGAGTATGCTCAGGCATCGTCATGCTGGTCATAAATGGCGGCAAAGCGATCGCCCTGGGCGATGAAACAGGACAGCACGGCGGGGTCAAAATGACCGGGTTCAGTACGCCCATCACCATGAGCAATGATGTTCATGCTGCGCTGGTGGTCAAATGCCGGCTTGTAAGGTCGACGGCTGCGCAGCGCATCATACACATCACAGATTTGCATGACACGCGCAGCGATGGGAATGGCAGCGCCTTTCAAGCCATTCGGATAACCGGTGCCATCCCAGCGTTCATGGTGATTGAGAGCGATTTCTGCCCCCATTTCTGTATACGGAGAGCCGCCGCTGGATAAAATACTGGCACCCAGCGCGCAATGGGTACGCATGATATTCCATTCATCCATGGTGAAACTGCCGGGTTTTAACAGTACGTGATCAGGGATGCCTATTTTGCCGATGTCATGCATGGGGCTGGACTGGAAGATGGCATCGTGGAATTCCAGCGGTAAATTCATCGCCCGGGCCAGCACCTGGCAGTAATAACTGATACGGCGCACATGGTGGCCGGTTTCTTCATCCTTGTGTTCGGCTGCCCGCACCAGGGTAAATACTGTTTCGCGGTAGGCATCTTCCAGCTGGTTGGTGCGCTGTCTTACCTGTTGTTCCAGCAACTGGTTATGGTCATTCAGAAAATCACCATATTCCTTCAGCCTGAGCAAATTACGCACCCGCACATTGAGGTCGGCGCGGTCTATGGGCTTGGACAGAAATTCTTCGGCTCCCGCCTCCAGGGCGCGCAGTTTCGAATGGCGGTCATCCAGTGCAGTCAGCATGATGACAGGTACGTGCTGGGTCGCACTATGGGCTTTCAGCGCGGTGACGGTTTCAAAACCATCCATGCCGGGCATCATGATATCCATCAGTATCAGGTCTGGCGGCGCGCTGACCGCCATCGCCAGGGCGTCGCGCCCGTTGCTGGCCGACACCGTGGCATAGCCTTCTGATTGCAACAACACCTGCAATAGTTTGACGTTTCTTTCTTCGTCATCAACGATAAGGATACGAGCCGATTTTAACTCTTTCATAAAATGCATCCCTCCTGCGTTGAGAATAGTCTTGGCTTGTGTAATTGTCTAGTTTTAACACTATTTTTAACAAAATTCTTATTTTTTACCAACACCTTGTTAGCCATTTTTAGCCATTTCCGTCAGTGGGTTATCGCCCGGCATGGCTAGCTACCGGGTTGATACTCTGAAGAAGGCAGGAATTGCCTGCACTCAAGTTACAATAGCACTTGAAAGTTTTTCCGGATGTGCTCCGCCTGCCAGTTATGTCTCATGGTCTGAATACCCCCCAGCGCAATGCAGTCAATTACATGGATGGTCCTTGCCTGGTGCTGGCAGGGGCCGGTTCGGGCAAGACGCGCGTCATTACCCAGAAAATCGTCAATCTGATTGAGCTGCATGGCTATGATCCAAGACATATCGCCGCCCTGACTTTTACCAACAAGGCCGCGCTGGAAATGCAGGAGCGCATCGGTAAATTGCTGGCAGAGCCGCGGCAGGCCAAGCAACTGACGGTATCCACCTTTCACTCGCTGGGGGTGAAAATACTGCGCCAGGAAGCACAGGCCCTGGGCTTGAAAGACCGCTTTTCCATCATGGATAGCGATGATTGTTTTTCCCTGGTGCAAGATCTGGCGATCACCACCGACAAGCAATTGATACGCCGCATACAGACGGCCATGTCGTTATGGAAAAATGGCCTGGTCGATCCCGAACTGGCACTGAAACAGGCGCAGGATGAAGATGAAGCCATCGCGGCCCGGGTTTATCGCAGCTATGTTGCCACCCTGTCTGCCTATCAGGCGGTGGATTTTGATGACCTGATACGACTGCCGGTAGAATTGTTTCGCAGCAATGAACAGGTCAGGGACAAATGGCAACGCCGCCTGCGCTATCTGCTGGTGGATGAATACCAGGACACCAATACCTGCCAGTATGAACTGGTCAAACTGCTGGTGACCGGCATCGGCAAGAAACCCATGTTTACCGCCGTGGGCGATGATGACCAGGCGATTTATGCCTGGCGTGGTGCCACCATAGAAAACCTGAAGACCCTGCAAGTCGATTTTCCTGACCTGGAAATCATCAAGCTGGAACAGAATTACCGTTCCAGCACCCGCATCCTGCAGGCAGCCAATGCTGTCATCGGCAACAATCCCAAGCTGTTTGAAAAATCGCTGTGGTCAGAACATGGCCTGGGTGATCCGGTCAAGGTGCTGGGCATGCAGGATGATGAACAAGAGGCAGAGCAGGTCGCCATCATGATCTCAGCCCACAGATTCGAGCGCCAGGCCAAGTATTCTGATTACGCCATCCTGTATCGCGGCAATCACCAGGCGCGCGTGATCGAACAGGCGCTGCGGCGTGAGCGCATCCCGTATACGATATCCGGCGGCCAGAGCTTCTTTGACCGCGCCGAAATCAAGGACATCATTGCCTACCTGCGCCTGATCGCCAATGAAGATGATGACCCGGCCTTTATCCGCGCCATCACCACCCCCAAACGTGGGGTCGGCCTGGCCACGCTCGAAGTGCTGGGCGAATTTGCTGGTCAATGGCAATGCTCGCTGTTTGCCGCAGTCTTCAAAGGTGGTATAGAAGCCAAGTTGCCTGACAAACAGTTACGGCCATTACGAAATTTCTGTAGCTTTATCAACCAGGTCGAAGCCCATGCCCACCGGGAAGGCCATGCCACCGAATTGCTGGATGACCTGATGAAGGAAATCAATTACGAAGGCTATCTCTACGACAGTTTTGAAGACCGTGCCGCCCAAGGCAAATGGCAAAACGTGCTCGACTTTACCCAGTGGCTGAAAACCAAGGGCAGCGGCGGCAAGGATGGCACCGATGATCACCGCAGCCTGCTTGACCTGACCCAGATGGTAGCGCTGATGACCATGATGGAAGGCAAGGATGAAGAACCCGATGCCGTGCGCATGTCCACCCTGCATGCTTCCAAGGGGCTGGAATATCCGCATGTGTTCCTGGTCGGTGTGGAAGAGGGCATTTTGCCGCACAAGGGCGACCCTGATGCGCCGGTAGAAACCATGGCCGCCCGCATAGAAGAAGAACGTCGTCTCATGTATGTGGGCATCACCCGTGCCCAGCGCAGCTTGCATATCACCTGGTGCAAAAAACGCAAACGTGCCGGTGCCCCGGTGCACTGCGATGTCTCGCGCTTCATCAAGGAAATGAAACTGGATGAAGGTATCGCCTTGCCAACGGAAACCGAGGTACTGACACCCAAAGAACGTCTGGCAGGTTTGAAGGCCCTATTGAATAAGCCACGGGAATAAGTCAGGAGAACCAACGCACCGTAAAATTGCGTAAGAAATCGCTGCCCTAAAAAGGTGAAAATGTTAGTATTACTTACCGGGTAAGGATGATGCACTGTTGCAAGTGTTGTGAGCTTGCCATTTTTGCGGAAGTGATTTATGCATCGTTGTCTGATTTTGCTGCTCTTCATTTTGTGTGCACCACTCACTCAAGCGGCTGGAAAATGTGAACGCATGGTGATTTCGGCAGACCCTGCCTACCCACCCCTGCATTGGCATGATGGTAAAAATTTCCACGGTGCCAGCATAGACATTGCCATCCGCATCATGAAAGATCTGGGCATACCGTATGAAGTGCGTTATCTGGGCCCCTGGAAACGGGTCTTGAATGCAGCACAAAACGGCGGCATAGACCTGATCGCCACCCTCAAAACCACGCCGGAACGCACCAGTTTTTTACTCTTCAGCGATCTGGTGCTGGTTAATCCTGTGGCTGCCTTTGTCAGGAATGGCAATGTCTTCCCTTACAACAAATGGGATGATTTGATTCCTTATCGTGGCGGCATCGCCCGTGGCAACCGTTTTGGCCGTCCATTCGATGATTTCATGGATGGTCGTTTGGCCATCAACGAAGTGGATAACCTGGAAACGGCACTCAAGATGTTGCAGGCCAGGCGCTTTGATTATGTCATCACCGGTTATCATTCCGGCATGGCGTATATGGCGTCGGGCAAACTGGACGACAAGCTCGTGCCGTTGACTCCCTACCTGATCGAGACGGCGAATTTACTGGGGTTTGTCGCCAGCAGCCCTTGTGCCGTTTATCTGCCGGCAGTGAACAAGCAACTGCAAAAACTGCAAAAAGAAGGCTATATAGAACGCGTCCTGCTGCAGGCCAGGGAAGAATGGCGTCTCGCCCCTTACCTGGGGAAAAACTGAGCTGCCTTACACCACCATTTGCCTATCATGACCATCACGCCATCCCATCTCATCACCACTGCAGAACAACTCGCCGGGCTTTTCGATACCGTCGGTGAGGCTTCGCTGAAAAAGGAAATCAGCTATCTTCATCCGCATTACCAGGCAATGATAGCGGCTTCACCATTCGCCATCCTGGCCACCCATGGTGCAGATGGACTGGATGCATCACCCCGTGGCGATGCCCCCGGTTTTATCGTGGCAGAAGACCAGCACACCCTGTTGCTACCCGAGCGCCGTGGCAACAACCGCATCGACAGCCTGCGCAATATCTTGCATGACCCGCAGGTGGCACTGCTGTTTCTGATCCCCGGCCTGGGCGAAACTTTGCGCGTGAACGGCAGTGCCAGCATTTCTGTTGATCCGCAGTTGCTGGATAAACTGTCCGTGGATGGCAAAGCGCCAAAATGCGTGATACGCATACAGGTGGAATGCGTGTTTTTTCAGTGCGCCCGCGCAATTTTGCGTTCGCAATTATGGCAACGCGCAGGCGCAGAGCGTCCGGCGGGCATACCCAGCGCCGGCACCGTCCTGGCGAGTCTGAGCAATGCAGCCATTGATGGTGAAAAGTATGATGTGGAATTACCTGCCCGCCAGCGCGCAACTCTTTATTGATAGGACTTACTGGTCCCGAACACATTTCTGCTATCCTGTGCCGCGTTGATACGTGGCACAAGGTCCCATTTCTCTTTTTACGGAACATTCATAATGAATTTCAAAACTTCCTTTACCCGTCTCGCTGCCCGCTATCTTGGTATCGTCGGCCTGAGCCTGGCCTGTGCTGGCATCAATGTCCAAGCCCAGGCCCAGACTGCCAAAGAAGACACGGCCAAAGGCGTACTGTGGGAAGTGAAATCGGCTGGCAATACCGCGTATCTGTTTGGCTCCATCCATCTTGCCAAGGCCAGTTTCTACCCTTTGCCAGAAGCGGTGGAAAATGCCTACAAACAGGCCGATACCCTGGTTGTTGAAGTCGATACCTCTGACCCCAGGGCTGCAGAAAAAGCCATGCCGTTTTTTACTTATACTGCACCAGACAAGCTGGAAAACCATATCACCAAAAAAACCTGGGAAGACTTGCAAGGCATGGTCGGCGCTGCCAGCGCCCAGTTGCAAGTATTGAAGCCAAGTATCGTGGCGACGGCACTCAGCGTCGGTGTTTTCAAGCAGCAGGGTTTTGATGCCGGCAAAGGTGTGGACCTGCACTACATGCAAAAGGCGAAACAGGACAAGAAAGATATCGTCTCACTGGAAACTATGGAATTCCAGGCCAATGTGCTGGCCGGTTTAAGCGATGAAGATGGCGATGCCATGCTGGCACAAACCCTGGATGGCTTGAAGAATGGTGATTTGTTGCGCGAAACCAATGGCATGATCAATGCCTGGAAAGCCGGTGATGCCGAAGCCCTGACCAAGATCCTGCAAGACGCTGCCAGCAAGGATGCCGGTTCGCGCAAGGTCATGAAATTGCTGCTGGATGACCGTAATCCCGGCATGGTGGAAAAAATCAGCGGCATGCTGGAAGGCGGCAAGAAACTGTTTGTCGTCGTCGGTGCCGGACACATGAGTGGCCCTAACAGCATCACTGAATTGTTGCAGAAAAAAGGTTTTGAAGTGAAGCTGATCAAGTAAATCCATGGTCAGGTCCAGGGGCCACAAGGTGGCCCCTGGAAATGGCAGTGGCGACCCCAGTAAACAAGAAAAACCAGAAAAACAAGAAAAACAAGAAAAACAAGAAAAATTTCCTTGCTCAATCGCGCTTAAGATGCCAGGGCTGCAAAGGTGTCTCGTCGGGAATCAGGGCATGCAGGCGCTTGTACAGCAAACGCGTTTCCAGCAAATTCGAGATTCTCAATATCGATTCGATGAAGTCGAAAGGCTTGGTCAGGAAATCTTTTGCGCCTAGCGCCAGCGCCCGGTGTTTTGCTTCCGGCATGACATCAGCGGTCAGTACCATGACGGGCCGGAAATCGTTTTTCGGTGTACACCTGGCCAATTGTTCCAGCACGGCATAGCCATCGAACTCAGGCATCATTAAATCCAGCAAGACCAGATCCGGATCAAAAGCGATGACCAGGTCAAGGGTACGGGTCGGATCCGTGGTGCTGACGATGTTGCTGAAGCCCTCACGCGTCAATATTTTTTCGAGTAACTGCACATTGTCGATTTCGTCATCGACAATCAGGATGCGCATGGCAAGCAGGTCGGAAGCATTCATGGCAAAAGACGATTGAGGGTGGAAAAGAATAGGCTTACATCCAGCGGCTTGGTCAGATAGTCGCTGGCACCATTAGCCCTTAGCCGCTGTATGGTCGCTGCCAGCGCATCAGCACTCAGTATGACCACCGGAATAGTTTTCAGGCTTGTTGATGCACGCAGTTGTCGCAACACTTCTTCGCCTGACATGTCGGGCAATTGCAGGTCCAGCAGTATCAGGTCGGGTTGCTGCTGTTGCGCCATTTGCAGACCCTCGGCCCCTTTTTTTGCACTGACGAGTTGTACATGCTTGCTGCGTGCCAGCAGTATTTCTATCAATACCAGGTTGGATGAATTATCTTCGATATACAGTATGCTGCAAGGGCGATGCAAAGTTGCCAGATCATTGGTCGCAGGCCTGATGCCTTCTACTGGCAACGCGGCCTGTGCGACCGGAAAATTGACCCAAAACTGACTGCCTTGTCCTTCGATGCTGGACATGCCGATTTCCCCGCCCATGGCCTGCGTCAGCTGTCGGGATACCACCAGGCCCAGGCCATTACCTTCCACCAGCTTGTGTTCGGCACCCAGCCGGTCGAAGGGAGTGAACAAGCGCTTTTGCATGTCTGGCGCAATGCCTATGCCACTATCGACCACCAGCAACTGCACCTGCGTTGCGGTTGCCTGTACGCTTAGTGTGACCGTGCCGTTTTCCTTGTTGTATTTGACGGCATTGGACAAGAGATTCAGTATCACCTGCAACAGGCGTTTGCGGTCTGCCAGCAGGTAGATATCAGTGGTCTTTTCCGGGCCGGTCAACAAGATGTTCCTGGTGTGTGCCAGCGGCGCAAGCAGCGACAGTGCTTCGCGCATCAGCCCGCCCGCCTCGACCGGTTGCAGCGCCAGTTCCAGATGGCCGGTTTCGATACGGGCGATATCCAATACCTCGTCGATCAGGGCCAGCAGGTGGTGACCACCTTTCAGTATATGGTCCAGGCTTTGCTGAGCGTCTTTGGCATGGATATCCAGTTGCAGCAATTGTGCAAAGCCGAGGATGGCATTCAGTGGCGTGCGTAATTCGTGGCTGGTACGGGACAGGAATTCGGTCTTGGACTGATTGGCGCGCTCGGCCTCTTGCCGGGCGTTTTGCACTTCTTCCGCGCGGGCTGCCAGCAGCTGGCTGGCGCGTGCCATGCGATCGGACAACTGGCCCAATTCATCACTTGCTGCTTCAATCGGGTTCAGCTCCAGACCATGTTCGAGGCGGCCTGCGTTGCTCGTCAACTGATGTACGCGCCGCACGATACCGGCAGAAAATAACAGGCTGGTCAACAATGCGCCGAGCACACCGGCAATACCGGCTCCCGCCGTAACGATCATGGTGAGATTGTGTACCTGATTGGCCTCCCTGACACTTTCTTGTCGCAAGTACTCTTCCCGTACCAGCATGGTATCGATATGGGCACGCAAATCATCCAGCACTTTCTTGTTCAGGACCAGGGCTTGCGTCAATTGTTCAGGCGGCGATGCTGGCCCGATGTGTATCAGTTCCACCAGGCCGTCGCTTTTTTTGACGGCCAGCGACGCCAGTTCATTTAATAGTGCCAACTGTTGTTGGTCGCGGATTTGCGCACGCAGACGCTGCAGGGTTTTTGGTAATTCAGTTTCGCTGAGCTGGTAGGGCGCCAGGAAGTTGTTGTGTCCGGTCAGCAAATAGCCGCGCACGCCGGTCGCCGCTTCTGCCAGCAAGGTATGTACTTCCTGAATATCCCTCTGGATCTGTATCGTGCGCTGCACGTTTTCCTGCGCACGGTTGGCCTGTATCCCCATCAGGTAACTGGATATCAGGGTGCCAAGCAAGACCACGATGGGCACGGCGATCACGATCAGCCCCTTGATCCGCAGGGGGCGGTCTGACCACCAGCGCATCGCCCGCTTGAATAGTCGCTTCATGATTTTCTGGTGGCAGCGCTGCCAGATGTACCTGAGGTACCCAGGCCCAGTTCGACTGCAAGCGCGGCAACCTGGGTGCGGTCTTGCAGCCTGAGTTTTTGAATGATGCGTTCCACGTGGATTTTTACCGTACCCCTGGCAATACCAAGCCGGTCACCTATATCCGCGTTGGTCAAACCATGCGGCAGCAGCGACAGTACTTCGCGCTCGCGGGCAGTGAGCAGCGCAGATATCTGTTTGACGCTGTCATTCATCTGCTGGGGCCTTACGTCAGACGGCGCATGCAGTGCCAGCGCCAATATGTTGGCCAGCGTGCCTAGCGTCAGCATGTCGGCAGGGGAGGGTTCTGCCAATTGCTTGCGATTGACCAGCACCAATATGCCTTGCGGACGGGTTTGCTTCATCAGTGGAAACAGCAATTCCAGCCCTGCCACATCACCCGCCGGCAGCAACAGGCGGCTAATGCTCTTTTGCCTGATCATCACGCGGGCATCCGGCTTCAGCATGGCGGACAACACGCCCTGCGCCGGGAACCGCGTGCCATGCGGCAATACGGGTCCTTTGGATGCATGGATGCGCAATGCACCGGCGTCTTCCACCAGTACAGCGCAGGCTTCAAAAGCAGAAAATTCCAAAGCATAGGCAAGCACTGCAGAGATGGCTGATTCTTCTCCTTCTGCCAGTACCCGGCCGACATCGTGCAACAGGCGCAGACGCGCCTGGTTGGCCTGGTTGTCGCGATACTGCTCGCGTAAAGAATGGGTGGTAGCTGCGGTTGTCGTGTTCATGGGGTTAGTATATGCCATGTGGCATATACAGCGCTAGGCCATATGGCTGATGGCAGGCATTGCACAGTACATCATGATGATCCCAACCTTGCAGAAGAGGTCATTGATCTGTTTTTAACCATGGGAAATCTGAAATGAAAAATCTGTTCTTTGTAATGAGCTTGCTTGCCAGTGCTGCTGTTTTCGCAGAAGCGCCTCCCAAGAAATATGACCAGGTAGCTGCTGCACCTGCCAGCGCCGCAGAAAAGGAAATTGCCGGCTTGTTCGATCGCTGGAATGCGGCATTGGCAACCGGCAAACCCGCAGAAGTCGTGAAACTGTATGCGCCTAACGGCATCTTGCAGCCAACCGTGTCGAATAAAATCCGTGCGACACCGGAAGAAATTGAAGAATACTTTGAGCATTTCCTGTTGCTCAAACCTAAGGGCACCATCAATTACCGTCAAATCCGTCTTTTCGGTGAAAACACAGCGCTCGATAGCGGTGCCTATACCTTCGATATCGTGAAGAACGGCAAACCGGCAAAAGTGCGGGCACGGTATACCTATGTCTATGAAAAGATCAAGGGCGACTGGAAAATCATCAATCACCATTCTTCGGCCATGCCCGAGTTTGTGGAAGAAAAATAAGCCAGAACAGCTAGCCTGTATTGAGGCTTTCTATATCAGGTAGTCAGCTGTCCGTGCACGGACAGATTGTTTTTTGATGCGCCCTGACACACCCTGACACCCCCCTATCGGCCGCTACCATGCCGGATAATGAATGGGGCTAGAGATTTGTGTCAGAATGCGGCTGTCAGCCTTCATAAGCTGTCAAATTGAAACGACAGTTCCGAAAGTAATCAAGAAACAAGATGACGTTTAATGACAATCTGCAATCTGCTGCTGTGCCAGACTTGCAAGAGCACCCCTGGGTCTCTCTGGAAACCGCGCTGGATGTCGAAGCATGGATGGATTTGCAACACCGTGAATTACAGCAGGCCCTGGGTAACAAGCCGACCACAGGGCAGGGCATCTGCCTGACTTTACTGCATGGCGGTGAACTGTATCTGCACACCAATTCTGATGGCGATGTCTTGCTGGACCTGACGCCGGAAGCACAATGGGTGGCCCCGGTATTAAGCGCCGTGACCCAGGCTACCGCGCCACGCGGCCAGGTGTGGTGTCTGCAAGGCCATGTACTGATACAACTGATGCTGGGTTTGAATACCCTGGTTGCCAGCAGCAGGCTGGTGCTGAAGCATCAATATAAAGGGGCACGCCATAGCATGCAGTAATGTCAACTGATGCAGCACTCGTGTAGTGCTGCACTCTTCTTGCCACTTATAAAATGCGCCTTTTCCGCCGATACTGCGTCAAAAATCCTCGCAATACCTCTGTATTGCTGCGGTTTTTTCCTTGTCTCAACGAAAAATTCGCGATTTTATAAGCGGCAATCTGCGTGCAACACTACACTAGCGCAATGCGTACACCCTGGCCAGTTCGCCATCCTGATGGGCGCGCAAGATGGCGCGGTCGATTTTCTGTATCAAGCCCTGGTCAAGATCAGGTCGGACAGCGATGTGAATGTCCATGGAAGAAACCGGCTTTGGCAAAATACAAAACAGTTTTTCCTTTGTCTGGTTAGTAGTAAATTGTGTGGCGAATTTCGCCGCATATTGCCGGTTGAGTCGTTTTTCCAATTGGCTGATGTTGTTTGTCGAGCTATACAACAAAAATGCATCCATCCGCCCCAGGTAAAGTTTCTCCAGACGCCGCGAATTATTGTTGGTATCGTCTTCCACCTTGAACAGCACATTGCTGAGCCGGTCAAATTTGTCGCCGTTGCTGGTGCCACGAACAATGCCTATGGTTTTATCCTTCAGGTCGTCCAGTGACTGAAATACAAATTTGCTATCGCAACGGGTGACCAGCAAGGACAGGTCGGTAAAAATCGGCTGCGAAAACTTGAAACTGCGTAATCTCTCCTGCGTTTTTGATATGCCAAAGATCAGGCCTTCCCCATTTTCCGCATTTTCCAGTGCACGCTTCCAGGGATAGCGCCGTATGTCAAACGTGATTCCAGAGTGCTGTTCCAGGTAGCGCAACAAGGTCTTGACCGCTGCGGGTATCGGCGTCACCTTGCCTTCGTCACTCTGCTCTTCACTCATCAGCAACACCGCATGTTGGGTGGCCTGGGCATGCACCGGGCCTGCCTGGCACAGACAGGCCAGCAGCAGGCAGACAAATAAACGCAAAAAACGAGGCATGACAATTCTGGTTGCGGATTCGGAACTTATCTTAGCGCAATTTTTTGCCTTGTGACGCGGTCTAGGTAGTTTCCCTGATCATCCCGAAGAGCATTGTTCAGCGTCTCACCTCTTTTTGAAAAGAAGACTACAATTTAATTGCAAAAATAAAAATATTTCCATAAATTAATTGTTAATATAGACATATTATGAAATGCTGTAAAAATATGACTACGAATAACAATAAAGTCCTCTTTGCTCATCAGCTCAGAGGTCTGGCTGCATTGCTGGTGCTGGTTTCACACTGGTTCGGCGTGTACTGGGGAATGAGAGAGGCGGTTTCCTATTACACCTCATCGCCGGTTCATGGCGGGGCTAATCCGCTGGCATACGAGCTGGTGTCATTCAATCCCAATTTTGGCCTTGGGCCTTTTGGTGTATCGATATTTTTTCTCATTAGTGGTTTTGTGATCCCTATTTCTCTTGAAAAGAATAGTGCATTCAATTTTCTGATCATGCGATTTTTCAGGATATTTCCCACTTACTGGATCAGCTTGTCCATCGGCCTGTTATTCGTCTATGGTTCCAGTCAATTTTGGGGGCAGGCACTGTATTGGAATACGAAAATCCTGGTGTCCAATATGTTGTTAATCAATGACCTGTTGTTGTTACCGGGCGTTGATCTGGTCAATTGGACGCTGGCGATGGAATTGAAATTTTATCTGGTCGTGGCATGCCTGAGTCCGGTAATCAAAAGGGGAAAAGTTTTTCCGCTGTTTATTTTCTCCACCTCGGTATTGATATTGAACTGGTGCTTAAACAGCCTGCCCCATGTGTTGCCTGGCAATGAATTTGTAGCTGTCGCCAGGATGCTGGCTTCAGAGTTTGTCTACGTTCAGTTCATGCTGGTCGGGCTGTTTTTTTATTATGCATATCAACAGAAAATTTCGAACAGGGAATTGATTTTCTATGTCTTGCTTCAATTGCTGCTGTTTTCACTGACATGGAGGAATAGCAGTATCCGCGATGAATTCCCGGTCGTGACCCTGATTTATTGGTATGGATTGGCGCTTTTTGCCGTGGCCTATTTCTTCAGAAACAAATTCAGGCAACATGCGGCCATCAATTGGCTGGCTGATATCAGTTTTCCTCTGTACCTGCTGCACTCACTCGCCGGCTATGTGATGATAAAAATAGGGATGTCTTACGGGTTTTCATTCTATGTGGCGGTGTTGCTGGCGGCGCTGGTCGTTGGTCTGTTTGCCTATGCAATTCACCGCCTGGTAGAAATACCGACGAATGCGTTTGGAAAAACGCTATCAAACTTGCGGGCATCCAGACTAAAGGCCGGCAATGAATTTTAGTGGTTGCCACCACGACCGTCCATGAAAAAAGCGTCCAGCCGCAGTCGCAGGCTGGACGCTTTAGCTTGTGCACGGACAATCAATGGTCAGCGCAACTAGACTGGCAATTTTTAACTCTCTACGCCGTTGCGGTCTATTTTGACTATCCGTGAGCCGCCGGTTTTTTTCACATTGACTTCTGCTTCGCCGGGGCCGGTGACCTTGATGCTGGCGCTGTCGAGCAGCAGTTCGCTGGCGCGCAGGTCGCCACTGCCGCTGACTTTGGCGGTCAGGCTCCTGGCCTTGCCTTTCAGGTTGACCTGTCCCGGGCCTTGCATATTCAGTTCCAGTGCCGCATCGGATTGCAGTTCCGCATCCAGATCACCCGAACCCGACATGTCTGCCTTCAGGATACCTTGTATGCCACGGAAACTTTGGTTCGAGGGACCATTGTTGGCGAGGTGCAGGTCCTTGATTTTCAGGTTTTCTGCATCCAGGTCGCCAGAACCGCTGGTGGTCACCGTCAAATCACCAACTTCACCTGCCAGCCTGACATCACCAGAACCGCTGGCACGCAGGCTTGCCTGTTCAGCCTTGATGCCCTGGATATCGATATCCCCCGATCCCACCGTTTCCAGTTGCAGGGCTTTGATATTACCCAGCAGACGCACGTCGCCCGATCCATGCTTGATCAGCCTGACGCTGGCTGCCTGCAGATTGTCGACCCGCAGATCACCGCTGCCGCTGGAGGTGGTATCCAGCGATTGGCTGACGGTATCCAGGTGTACTTCACCAGAGCCGCGCATTTCCAGCTCGGCCTGGGCGACTTGCAGTTGCTGCATGTCCAGGTCACCGCTGCCGGTGGACGATAGTTTCAGGCTGCCCAGCTTGCCGGTGACCCTGACATCGCCAGAGCCATGCAGGTTCAGGCTCAATTTGTCGGTCTGCAGATCATGTATGTCCATGTCGCCGCTGCCAGAATTGGTGGCCTTGTTCAAACTCGCAGTCGTGATCCTGACGGTACCTGGTTGGCTGCTCCAGGTAAAGTTATAGGATTTGCGCTTGCTGCGTATGATCAAGACCTTGTTTTCCACCACGGTTTCAATTTCTGGCACCAGATTGTCGTCGCCACTGATCACCACAGTCGCCTGCGGCGCGTTGGTGACCACCACATCGAAGAAACTGGAATTTTCTATGGCATTGAATTCAGTCACACTGCGCTGTTCCGTAGTGATCTTGCCGCTGCCCTTGATGGTATCGCCGTTGACGCTGATTTCGCAGCCACCCAGCAAGACTGCCAGCAGTGTGAGACATCCTAGTGATTTGATCATGATTTGACGTGATGAAAGAGTTAACAGTTTCCAAGTGTAGTAGGATTTATGCGGTTTTTCACTGCCCATAGAGACAGACTGCACATTCCGTGTCATCAAACGCAAATTTGCCCGACGAAGCGTTGTCATATCTGCCAAAACCACAATTCGGATGTACACTTGGTAGCAGTTTCTTTAGGTGCAACCACGACGACACTATTATGCCAAGCCGCCGCCAGCTTTTAAAACAAGGTTTACTGCTCAGTGCTACCGGTTTGATCGGCCAGCCTGGGTTATCGCAGGCAGCGCAGGCTGGGGAAAAATCCACGCAGCTGGCGCCACCACCGGATTTATTTGATTCCCAGGCACTGGATATCGAATTCTGGGTCAAGCCCCGTACTCTGGACCTGATACGACCGGCAACCGGTGAACGCAGCAAAATCCTGTACTGGAAAGACGGCGACGTGCTGGAATCTGCATATCAGCAACTGTGTCATCTGTTGCGCGACGTGAATGGCAAACAGACCGCGCCGATTGATCCCAAACTGCTGGAAACCCTGTGGGCTACCCAGGCCTATGTGGCGCGCTTCGGTGTCAGCCGGCCACTGGAGATTTTGTCCGGTTACCGCACCCAGGCATCGAATCAGCGCCTGATTGAAGAAGGCGTACCCGCCGCCCGCAAGTCCCTGCATATGGAAGGCAAGGCAGCAGATATCCGCATACCGCAGTTACATGAAGAAATACTGGGGGAATTGATACAGAGTTTTCGCCAGGGTGGCGTCGGTTTTTATTACCGCCAGACCGCGCAAGGCGGATGGATACATACCGATACCGGCTTGCAAAGAAGCTGGAAGGGTTGATTGATCTGATCTCCGTAGTGGATCTCTGACTTTTTGCGAAGTAAATCTTAAACATTCGACAACTAGGAGAAGGTAGGCATAAGGCTCACAGTTCGTACAAACTCGCCACCTACTTTATCGCGTGCAATCTCCAGTATATGCTCGTGATGGGTGAAAACTAGCACCTGCCCATTTTTTGCGAAATCAGCCAAAGCTTTTAATACTAGAGCTGCGCGGTTGTCATCCGAAGTCATTAAAACATCGTCCAGAACTACTGGCATGTCTACGCCTGCTTCTCGTTGAATTTGCAACGCCGCCAAACGAAGTGCAAGATACAACTGATCCCTCGTTCCTTCGCTCATTGCATCTACACTTATCCTGATTCCATCAGTTCGCACCGCTAACAGCACTGGGTTGACATCGTTATCGTCGCTCACTAGGCGAACGAATTCCCCAGCCGTCATGTCTGAGAATAGTTTCGAAGCCGCAGCCAACATCGGGCCCTAAACTCGATCTCGAAATCGATACAATGCCTCTGCCAATAGTTTGTGCGCCAAACGAGATCGAATCCATGGCCCCAAATTGACGCGGACACTAGCCGCCGCTTGCTCCATCCTTTCGCGTGCAACAGCAGCAGTATCAGCGCTGTCTATTTCGTCAAGGGCTCTACGGGCTTCCTCTTCTTTGGCCCGGGCAACAGGCAGTTTTTCGTCCAGTGCCGTCAATTCATTGCTAAGACTGATTTCGTCAGCATCCAG
Organism: Undibacterium sp. Di26W; assembly: GCF_049340265.1. Lineage (NCBI taxonomy): Bacteria > Pseudomonadati > Pseudomonadota > Betaproteobacteria > Burkholderiales > Oxalobacteraceae > Undibacterium > Undibacterium sp. Di26W. The sequence continues at coordinate 3,204 of NZ_JBMPOR010000033.1, read as the reverse complement.
GCACGCTGCGTCCTGATTGTGCAGACGGTGACGTAAAACGTCTGCAGGATGCCGCGATGCTTGAGCCAACTGAGCTCGCGCACGATCCATTTCCGCTTGCGCCTCCCGCTTTCGCTGTGCTCGGTCCTCGGCTTCGGGCAACATGTGGGACGAGGCGACCTTCGCGGCTAAGCACAATCCATGAAGCATTGATTCACACCTTGTTACCGTCTCTTCATTAAACCGTTTGCGTGTTAGATTGGCTTCGAGAGCCTGCTCTGCAAGCGTTCGTGCCGCTTGAACATTCTTAGCTATGCTCAGTCGTGCAACCACTTCGTCGATAAAAAGTCTTAACTCTAATGTGCGTGTCTCAGCTAAGGCATTCGCAATTGCATCTGCCTGCGCTTCAAGTCCTTGCAACGAATTTTGAATCCTTGCCTCCTTCACCTTCAGCGCATCAAGATTACTGTATTCTGTCGCGAAGACTTCAAATTCTCTTAGGCGAGCGCGTGATACATTGGTTGTTGCGTCGTCAGGTAGCAATAACTGCGAAAGCACTGGTTTGAAATTAAGCTGCGCTGTTTGAAGTTCATGCAAGAGAATTTTTTCTTGTGTCAGCATTTCCTTTCGTTGTTTCTCGCGCTCCTGACGTTTTCCAGCAACAGTATTCTGCTCCTTTTCGCGTTGCTTAATTTCTTCTTCAATTTCAGTTGCCAAAGCTGATAGTGTTCTCAGTGAAACACTATCAGTTGGAGTCGTCATTCCCATACCAGCAATTGCTTGGCGAAGCGTCGCTGCAAGCGAAATTTCAATTTCACGGCCTTGTGTTTCTTCGTCGCATTTTCTCTGTAGGGTCTCTTGAGCTTGGAGCGCCGTTGCAAGGCGGCCTTGCCATTCTCGAAGTTGGTTAGGTAACAATTTTGGAAGCATCGCTGCTCCCAATTTCTGAAACCACTCTAGTTCCCAAGAACTTGCGTCATTCTTTAACAGTGTGACTTGTCGCTCAAATTCCTGGCGACCACTGTTGAGCACGTTGATTCTGTGCAGGGATGATTGCAACTGTTCCGCTCGTGCGCTGTCTTGTGCCAATTCATCTATCAACTGATCGGCCTTTTTGACTGCTCGCTCGTAGATTTCTGGTAGCGGCTCATGACCAGAGTAATCCGCGATTGCCGGATTCGTTGCATCAATATACGTTCCTCGTACGAGCGACCATCCAAGATCACGATGGGATCTCGCTGTTGACACGTCGTCTTGGGTTGGCACTATTCCCCCCTCAAGAAGACGATCTCGCGTACTTTCCTCCGCCGCTAAAGCTGTGGCGGTTTCAGTGATTCGAGACTCAAGCTCGTCTAGGCGCGTCGTATTTCGATCGTGGAAACTCTTGGCCGCGTCGATTTCTGCATCAAGAAGTGGTCGAACCTCCTGTAATGATTCAATGTTCGATACGCCGATTGCGGTGAGTGCCGTACTTTCTCCCCGCTGGGCTTCTTTAATTTCTGCAGGAAGTGCAGCTAATCGTTGCAAAATCGTGTCGCTGCGTGTTAATTCCAATTGAGCACCGCGAAGAATCGTCCTTGATTCTTGGGAAGGTAGGGGAAATGTCTCAGTATCCAATAAATCATCGGTTAGACGTTCTATTGCCTTTTTGTGTTGCACGAGTGATTGGTTTGCCTGATCGACGAAGCGCAGTTTTTCTTCGATATCGGCCTTGATTGTAGCGGCTGGCACAAGCTTAATTAAATCAACTGGCTCAAGTTTTGGAGTGATTTGTAACGCAAGCCCAGCCACTCTGGTCAGCGAAACACCGATTTCCACAGTCGTGTCAGCGAGATCTTTACGATGAGAATCGACGGTCTCCGTCATGGGACCCAACCGTTCGATTGCCGATGCAATTGCTAATACAGGGGAATCGAGTTCCAAATCTGCAAGCCTGGCTCGCAGTAGAGTCTCTTCTGATTTCTCATGCTCATTGTTAAGTCGAGCTGTACTGAGTTCTGTTTCTGCAGCAACTCGCTGACTTGTTGCGTCGCTTGATAAGAACGTAACGCCTTCCAGCATCTTTAGTGATTCATCCGCTTGATCGAGAGCCCGCAGGAGCGGCTCAACAGCCCTCAGTTCTTTGACTGACAATAAAGCGCTTTGGCATTTCAAACGATGCGATTCTAAACTATTTAAATCTTCTTTCGCGGACTCATGTTTTTTGAAGAGTTCACCCCATTGCACTGGTCTTACCACGGCGCTCTTATATAGGTTTTGATGTTCGTCGTAGACTCTTAACGCTTCATTAATGAGGCCGTTCTTTGCACGTGGACCAGGCATGAAGATTCGTCGAGCAGTTTGATCAAGGAGTTCAAGGATCGCTGATATGCTGCGTACTCCTGCGCTAGCTTCAAATATTGCTGCACCGATCTCTCCTTGCCCTTTGAGCAAAGCTTCACCGCCGTCGCGAAGCCTTTGGTGATCAAGCCCGAACATTGCATCATATTCATCCCGGCGTAGGCCACCGTTAAGCATAGCTTCCAGTTCGGGCGAAACCAAACTATCGGTTTCGGAGAAGTTGTTTTCGATGTCGGCAAAATGCAGTGTACTTCCTCTCCCCTTTCGACGAATCAATGCATGCTGGCGGCCTTCTCGATCTAGAAATAATCCGCCAATACGTATGTCCGGGTATGCATGAACAAAGTTATCCTTGCTTTGCATCGGAATACCGAAGCGAAGATCGGAGATCGCCCGTAGTAAAGCGGACTTGCCAGCTTCATTGGGACCATATATAAGTACCAGGCCTTGTCCAGTAGGGCCAAATTCAAGAATTTTTTCAGTGAATGGACCAAAAGCCTTCAGATATAAAGTCAGAATCTTCATGATGCACTTTCTGACTTAGTTATTTCAGATATTTGAGCTAGAACGCTTGCTTCTGCATCGGCCAACGCAATGTGTATATCTTCAATTGACATAGTAGTAGGAATGACGTCGGCAAGCTCGCGTGGCAAATTCGGTAGTTCACGCAATTGTTCGATCACCCATGCTTTGAGGTTTATCTCGTCAATCATAAGTGAGTCAACTAGGCGCACCACTTCACCTACTGCATCAGGTCGTGTTGCCGCTGACCGAAAATTGACCCACTTAAGAGGTTTCTGCTGATTCAAAACTGACCCAGGTGTTCTACTTATCCTGCCTAATTTTTAGGCGGGAGACAAAAAGGTGATCACCATGGAAATGTTA